>JAEWWY010000486.1 GCA_023458835.1 Bacillota bacterium | reverse complement strand
GACCCGCTTTGCCTTTGCATACCCGATGAAGGGGAAAAGCAGCAGGCGCTGCTGGATATCAGCCGCGCCCTCAGAGCGAATGTGATTCAATTGAAAAACGGGGATTATATGATCGTGAGCCAGGGGTAATTATTGTGCCACCCCGCCGTGGCGGGCGAGGATATAATCCGTGAACTGCTTGCGTATCTGCGCGTAGGCCCGCTTGGAGATGGGAACGATCTCCCCGCCCATCATTTCAAACTCCCTGGCAGTCATCACCTGCACATGGTCCATATTCAAAACAAAGGACGCATGGGGCTTGATGAACCGGGGATCCTTCAAATACCTGCCGGTGCAATCGGTGAAGGATTCCCTTAACACCATGGTGGTCAATGTTTTGCCTGTAATCAGGTGATATGTCATGGTATGGTTCATGTATTCAATAAAGGAGATTTGATGGTAGCGGATGCAGGCGATGCCGCCCTTCACCCGCACCAGCACATTGGAGTCCGCCGACTGGCGGACCCTTTGGCAAGCCTTCTCCAGCGCGGAGAACAGGGTGATTTCATGGACCGGCTTCAAAAGGTACTGCATGGGCGATACTTTGAAAGACTCCAGGGCGTATTCCCTGGAAGATGTCATGAAGATGATCACCGCCTGGTCATCATCCTTGCGGATATGGCGGCCCAGCTCGATCCCATTCATCAGAGGCATCAAAATATCCAGCAGGTAGATATGGTAGGTCGCGTTCTTTCCATTTCTGCTTTCCAGCAGGTCAAATGCGGAGCGGAAGGGGTGCAGGGATATATTGAACTGCGGGTTCGCATTGGCATACTCCAGAACCATGCGGCCAATGTCGTCCAGCATGTTTACTTCATCCTCACAAACCGCGATGCGAATCATGTGCCGCTCCCTTCCGCCAGCGAATCATATTTCCTTTCGTGACACATATACATCGGCCCACATACGGTTATTATAGGGGAACAATGCTGGCAAATGGGGTTTACGTCAAACGTTCCCAAAATCATACTCATTGTTATAATTTTCGCACGCCTTGTTTATGATATGATAGGTAGGAGAGAAAGAGAGCTCCAGTCATGATCGGGCGAATTTCCGCAAATTTCACAGGCAGAATGTTTTGACGGGGGAGAATCTCATGATCGATTTGCTTTCCTGCACATCCGGCATCGTGATTCTATCTGTGATCCTATCCGCTACCGGCCTCATATTAAAAAGGAAACGGCCTGCCTCCCTGACGGCCCTTACGTATGTGCCGCTGGCTGCTTTGCTGCTTTTTATGGACCAGCTTGCGCCGGCCGGCCCGGACATGCACCAGGCCTTCCCGTATGCTTATTTGCTGTTTTTTCTGCCTGTATATGGCTTGTTCCTTGGCTCGCTGCCGGGGAAGCTGGCCATATTCCTTTCCCAATTGGCTTTTGGCTTTGCAATCGGCTGGCTGTCCTCTTTGGCTGCGGGGGCTTTCTTTGATGCGCCGGGCAAGGCTTATGAATTTGTACGGCTGGGGATGCTGCTTGTTTTGGGAGGCTTGTACCTGTATTGGATGAAAACCCGGGGGGGAAGGTTTATCGGCGGACTGCTTGACCGGGAGGCCGGCTGGATATGGGTATCCTATGTTTTTGGCCCATGCCTTGGCTGCGTGATTCTTCCCATGGCCTTTGATCCCTTGGCAAGCCGGACGCCCTTTTTTTCCGGGCTGATTGCGGTGCTTGTTATGTGGAGCGCGGCTGTGATCCTTCTGGCCATGATGACCTCCCGCGCCCAGGCCCAGGCATCCTTTGATCTGGAATTGGCCAGGCATATCATAGAAGCCACTTCGGAGCAGGCGGGAGAAATCAGGAGCATGGTGGAAACAGCCCGTATTTTGCGGCATGACTGCAAGCATCACCTGCATGTGGCGCAGATCCTGCTGGAAACGGGCCGGCTCCAGGAAGCGCGGGAATACCTGCTGGCCTTCGGCACAAAATGCGATGAAGGCATGTGGCCGGCCTACTGCTCAAATCCCGCGGTGAATGCCCTTTTGGGCGGCTATCAAAGGCGGTGCCGGAACGAGGGCATCGATTTTTCCGCCATGGTGGAGCTGCCGGAGAATCCCCCTATGGACAGCTTTGAATTGTGCACGCTGTTTGGAAACCTGCTGGAGAACGCGCTGGAGGCCTGCCGCAAAGCGCCGGAGGGCCAGCGCAAGATTTCGTTAAAAGGCGCGCCCCAGGGCAGCCAGCTATTGATAACCGTAAAAAACACATTTGACGGGATAATCTGCAAGGAGGAGGGCCATATCGTCAGCCGCAAGGGTGATTCCGGGGGGCTGGGCATCAAGAGCATCCGCACCATTGCCGGCCGCCACCACGGGGAATACGTTCCCGAATGGAATGATAACACCTTTACCGCCAGCGTGATGCTGAGGCTGTAAAGGCAGGCGCTATACCTCCAAAAAAAATGTGTCCGGCCTTGACGGGTCAAAATTTTCATTGGCCCATATGACCGCCACCATATCCCCGTTCCCCAGGTTCTCAATGTTATGGGTATATCCCGGCGGGATATCCACCGCCTCCGGCTTTTCGCCGCTCACAAAGTATTCCAGCACCCGGGCTTCATGCACGCTGCGCAGGCGGATCACGCCCCGGCCGGACACGGCAATGAACTTTTCATTTTTTGTGTGGTGCCAGTGGTTTCCCTTGACGATGCCGGGCTTTATGACATTTACCGAAATCTGGCCCCGGTCTCCCGTTCGGAACAGCTCCGTAAAGGAGCCGCGGTGGTCCGCATGCGCTTTCAAGGGAGAGCTGAGCCGGTCTTCCGGCAGATGGCTTAAATAGGTAGCGTACAGTGCCTTTACCAGCGGATCGCCCATATCGGGAATGGAATGGTCTTCGCGGCTGCTGCGGAAGGATTCGATCCATTCGGCGATTCTTCCCACAGTCGCCTCATGCACGGGCGCAGCCTGACAGTACAGGCCGTATTGATAGGGATTCCCCTGCGTGGCCCGGATGAATTCGGCCACAGCATCGTCCACATACAAAAGCTTCAGGAGCGCGTCGGGATTGCTGATGGAAATGGGCAGGCCGCGGGCAATATGATGGCAGAACGTAGCCACCACGCTGTTGTAGTTGGGGCGGCACCATTTGCCAAAGAGGTTGGGCAGACGGTAGAT
>JAEWWY010000485.1 GCA_023458835.1 Bacillota bacterium | reverse complement strand
GGCGTACTGCTCCTGCGGAAAGCGGGTGCCGGGGGTGTGGAGCACCGCCAGGCTTTCCAGGATTTCGGCGCATTTGAGCCCGGCCTGGGCCTTGCGGACCTGGATGGAGGAAAGAAGGCTGGATGCGGCCCCATCCTCCCAATAGGCGCCCTCATCCCCCTTGTACACGGGAAAGGCATCCTTGCAGGACAGCACATATTCAAAAAAGCTGCTGCCGTTGGAAGGGATCAGCTTGGGATATTCCGCATACTCTCCCCAGGCCTTCTGGAACCCGGCCATGCGGGTGTCCAGGTCGGTGTTGTCGGCTTCCTGCCCATACAGGATCACGGCATCCGGGGCATAATCCTCCCGCTCATACTCCATCAGCCACATGTCCAGCCCCCGCATGGCGGCCGGCAGGGAACCGGGCGAACCGCAAACCTTTTTCAGCTCGCAGTACATTCTGGACAGCCATGTAAGGATGCGGCTGCCGTCGGGCCCTTCCCACCAGAAGGGGCTCTTGCGGTGCAAGCCGCCGTTTAAGCGGAAGGGGCCCCTGTCCTGGTTGTCGGCGTGCAGCAGGTACTTGACCCCCATGCCCGCCAGAATCGTGGGATACGCGCCTGTGGCGGAAGCCACATCCACCATGTCCACCCGGTCGGCATGAAGGCCGTGGGGGGATAAAAGATTTTTCGTAAAATCACCGTTATGGATCAGATCCTCCAGGGAAGCAAATTGGGTCAGCAGATCCACATAATTGGCGGGGATCCCCAATTTGCCTTCCCGCACCGCTTCAATCACCCGGGACAGCGCTTCTGTACGCCTGGTGTCCAAAAAATCCTCCAGCGCCCAGGCCGAATCCAGAATGCAGGAGAACGCATCCTTTTCATCAACGCTGAGCATGCGAAGGACGGTATCCAAATTCCTGCTCATGCGCTCAGCCACCTCCCACTGGCGGTGGGTATAGCCGATGTCGGTGTGGGCGTGGGGCGTGGTGTATACCTTCCATTTCCGGCGGCGCATAAATGCGCCAGATGCGCTTACCGCGCCGGAAACCAGGTAGGACACCTCCCCTTCCCCATCCGGCAGCAGAAACGGTATGCGGTACTGGCCCAGGGCGTTGCGGGGGAAAAGGTAGGGCACGGCCAGATTTCCGCCTTCAAAAGACAAGAATACCGTGCCCTTGACTTCATCAGGCGCATTTTGGGCAAAAGAAGGCGAAAAAACACAGGCGCATTTTTCTCGAAGCTCATCCCCGCTTTTTACGTACACCACGCCGGGCCGCATTTGGCACGGACTTTGATTCTCCGCTGCCGCTTCCTGATAAAGGGCAAGCTTCCCGTAATGAAAGCCGCAGGCCGAGGCCATGCGGTCCAGCCGTAGAACCGCCTGCGGATTGTCCACGCGCAAAAAGGACTCATCATCCACCGCGGTGAGGGCGATGGTATTTCCCCCGCCAACAAACAGTTTCCCGGGAAGGGGAATCGTGATCCTGTCTTTGCTGTAGATGGCGGCATGCAGCGCGTGGGCCGGCTTGATCTCCTGCTCCGTGCACGGGACAGGATTTGGATATACCATGCCCTGCCTGCCGTTGACAGTGATGAGGATGTCCGGCAGCCGCGGCGTGGAGGCGATGACCTCCAGTTCCAGCGTGCAGTCCGCCGGCAGGTCCATTGGGAAACAAACGGTATAGGTATGGCTCCCGTATCCCCCATCCGGATCGGCGGGGGACGCGTGAAAGGAGGGCCAGCCATGCAAGACACCTCCCTCAGGGAAAAAAGACCGGGATGCCATGGGCGCACGAAAGCAATCCGTCATCTCCTCCATGGGCGGCGTCATAAAAACAGGCGTTTTCATGCAGGCAGGCTCCCTTCCTGAAGGCGGTTTAGGCTGGCGATGCTCTTTGCCAAAAAGGCGGGGCTGCCGAAGCTGCCGCTTTTGAATACCAGCAGCATCTCCGTCCCCTCTTCCGTATAGCCGTACATGGCGGGCACACCCGCCTCAATTTCGTTCAGGATAATCATTTTGTGTATGCCAAGGCCGCCGGCAACGGCGGCGGATGTTTCGCCGCCCGCGGCCACCACTTTTTTCAGATTTGTGCGTTTTGAAACAAGGGATGCGATATCCGCAAGGGTTTGCGATATCAGGCGGCCTACCCGCACATCGTCAAGGCCGTGGGCGCGGCCTGTTTCCTTGGTGATGAGGACCCTGTCCTCCTCCCTGGGGGTGTATAAAAGGGCGGGAGAGCCGCCTTTCAGTATGGGACACAGCTCATCCGCCAGACGGGCAATATGCTGTCCACGCGCCTTTTCATCAAACAGCTCCAGAGTGTTTAGCTCCGCTGCGGATACGCCGGCTTTCAGCAGATGATCCACCTGCTCCCCGGCTGGCTTTGTCAGGCTGCCGGAGATCACAAAGGTGCCGCAAGGGTCGAAAACCCTGTGCACAAGGCTTTGCACCCCATCGGTAGGGGGCTGCCCGCCGGCCCACACCTTGGGCAGTTCCTCACAAATGGCGCTGCTGCCGCACAGGCTCTTTTCATCGGCGATAAGCCGGGCAACGGTCTTCAAATCCTGCTGATGGCGCACGTCAAAAATGATATATTCGTTGCAGGCCTTCAACCTGTCCAATTCCGTCCGGGCTTCAGCCTCTGGCAAATCCAGGCAGCCGCAATCAAAAACCGCCGCCCGGCCGGTGCTTTGACCGGACAAAATGGCCTTCAGGTCGCTTTCCAGCATGGGATGGATGGGGTCATTGCGGAACATGGTATCCTGCAGCCTTACGCCATTCACATAATGGATGCCGTGAACCGTGGTGCGGCCGTTTCTGGGAAAGCCTAGCACCACCATGGAACAGCCAGCGTTCAGGCAGCGCCGCATGGCGTCGAACTGGGCGCCGATATTGCCCCTGAACACGCTGCAGGTTTTGCTGTAGTATACATCACAGGGCAGCGACTGCAAAAAACGGCAGGCTTCCTCTGTCTTTAAGGCGGCCGTCCGGCCATCGTCCAGTCGACTGTCCGTGTTGATGATCACCGCGTCAAGCCCGGCCGCATCCTTGGGCGAAGGCATTCCCTGCAGGGAAAATATGCCCGAAAGGTATCCGTTTCCGGCCAGCATGACCCCGATATCGTTGGCGCCCGTAATATCGTCGGCCACCACGCCCACACGCTTTTTTTGCATCGGCACGCCTCCCGTTATTCCGCTTTTCCGGCGCTGAACAGGAATGTGCCGATCCGGTCCTCGCAGAAGGCCTGTACCTTTTTCCCGGCTTCCTTTAAGCGCTCAGGGTCAAGCCGGAGGGTCGCGCGGTTGGGCATCCTGCCCACACCCATTATTTCCTGAAAAATCAGTTCCAGGTCGGTGGCGATGTTCAATTTGCTGATGCCCCCCTTGCCCTTTAGGCGGATGGCCTGTTCCACCGTATGCTGCGGCAGGCCGGACCCGCCGTGCAGCACCAGGGGGATGGGGGTAAGGCCACGTATCTTTTGGATGCGTGTGAAATCCAGCCTTGGATTTTTCACAGCATACACCCCGTGGGCCGTTCCAACGCTCACCGCCAGGCTGTCGCAGCCGGTGCGCTCCACAAATTCCGCCGCCTGCTCCGGCACGGTATAAAGGGACTCATCTCCCCCGGTTTCCAGCTTGTCGGCGCCGCCGATGCTGCCCAGCTCCGCTTCTACCGCCACGTCCCGCTCATGGGCATATTCTGCCACCCGCCTGGTCAGGGCAATGTTTTCTTCAAAGGGCAGCTTGCTGCCGTCGATCATTACGGACTGGAACCCGGCCGCAATGGCGCCCTTGATCACATCCATGTCATAAGTGTGGTCAAGATGCAAAATCGCCGGGATTCCGGCGCCTTCCGCCGCGGCGTAAAAAGCATCCGCAAATTCCCCGGGCGCAAGCTCGAACCATTTCATTTCGTTGGAGGAAATCTGTACGATCACCGGGGATTTTTGCGCCCCGGCAGCCGCAATGACATAAGGGACCAGCACCGTGTTTCTTGGAGAAAAGCTGCCAAGGGCATAGCCCCCCGCTTCCGCCAGAGTATATTGCCTTTTTATATCGTTTCTTTTCACCTGGATGCACTCCTGATAGATAGACTTTGCATATATAGCCTGCAATTTACACGTCTATGATCAATGGCCGATAACATCCGCCAGGGCTAAAATGCCGCTGGATGGGCTGGACAGAAACTTCTGCCTGTATGCTTCGGGCAGGCCTTCCGCCGCCCGGGCCATGGATGCCTGAGCCAATACAATCAAATCCTTGGTGGGGGCAATTTTCAAAAACTGCTCTTTTAGCAGGGCGTCATACCCCGCAATATCGCCTCTGGTCAGCAATTCCCCCGCACCCTTGATAAGAAGGCTGTTAAGGCGGATATCGCCGCCCAGCTTTTGGGCCGTGCGCTGTATCAGGGAAAGGGTGGGGTTTAATGTGGACGGGAGCGTCGCGCACACCACGACCTCGCCGCCCGACCGGGCGGCCATTTGAGCCATGGGCTCGTCGATGCGCAGAAAGGGCATGGGGATGAAAGGCTGCAGCTCCTCCACCAGTTCGCCTACCGAGGAGCAGGCGCAGAGCATGGCATCGGGCTTTGAAAGGGCTGCGGCCTGGACCAGTGAAAAGAATCTGTACCTGATATCAGGCGTGATGGCACCCTCCCGGTTGATCTGGGGAAGGAGGCTGTCGTCCAGATAATTGCTGAGAGCAACCTCCGGCATGACGGTTTTACACATTTGCTTCAGCGGCTCGATGGTGGCCGGTGTGGTATGGATGATCGCGGCAGTCTTTGACAAGGGGAACCTCCTTTGGTGAAGAGCTCTTATACAAGGGGGAGGGAGCTAACGGAACCGCTAACTCCCTCCCGCGCTTTGCCTGATCCATCTCCGGCGCAAGTTTTCGTCATTCACCGAAGATGAACTTTTCAGATTCGATGGCGGCTTCGATCTTGCCCGCCGCGTCGGTTAAAACAGCGGTGGGATCGGTGGCCTCGAAGGATTTCATGATGGAGTTGACGGCGTCATCCTTGAAGGTGGCGGCGTTGCGGCAGTAGATATGGTTGCGGGTACCCTTGGTATAGTTCATCAGGTCCAGCACCTCGGTCCAGCCCACAGACT
Organism: Bacillota bacterium; assembly: GCA_023458835.1. GTDB lineage: Bacteria > Bacillota > Clostridia > Christensenellales > Aristaeellaceae > JAEWAH01. Next base: position 5,518 of record JAEWWY010000485.1, on the reverse strand, counting down.
TTGACATGGCGGGATTCTCGTTGGCGGCAATGGCGCACATAACGTCTTTTTGTTCCACAGCCCAGATGGCGGCGCCTTCGGTGGCCAGGAACTCAGCCAGCAGCGTGGCCTCTTTGGGATGGGCGGTGCCAAAGGGCACGGTGCATACGAAGCCGCCGCCCCAGGCGCCGGTCTGGCCCTCGGGCGCGGAGGGGCCTGCGGGCAGGGCGAATACGCCGTAATCAACCTTGGCCTCCGCGTTGTACTTGTCGATGGTGGCGATATAGTTGCAGGTCTGGCCGAACATGGCAACCTTGCCGGAAAGGAACAGGTCCTGGGCGCCGCCGGCATTGGCCGCGTCGGTGGCCTGCACCTTTTCCTTGCCGTAGCGGTCCGCAAACCATTTCATGAAGGTGAGGGCCTCCACGTTCTCCTTGCTGGCCAGGTTTACCTGATCAGGATTCAGGTTATTGTCAAAGATGCCGTTGCTGCCATTGGCCATGGCGATGGTGTCAAAGCCGAAGTTGCCCAGGGTGGGATAGAAGGCCAGCATATAGTTGGCATCGCCGGCCATGGCCTCATCCACCTTGACACAAACATTCTGGAAATCTTCCCAGGTCTTGATCTCTTCCGTCTTTACACCGGCTTTTTCAAACATGGCCTTGTTGTAGTACACAAGCCTGGTATCGGTGTTGAAGGGGATGCCGTACACGCCGCCGTTCCAAACGATCATGTCCCAGTACTTTTCATAGAACTTGGCCTGGGTGTCGGGCGAAATGTATTCGGTGATGTTCGCCGCCTGGTTGCGCATGGCTTTCACAGCCGCGTCCTCGATGGCGGTGATGACCACGGACGCAGGATTGCCGCCGGTGACGGAGGCGATCATCTTTGTTTCGATATCGCCGAAGGGCACATACACGTATTCCACCTGAATGCCCTGGTCCTTGTACTTCTCATTGAAGGCGGCGACGATCTTCTCAATGGTGGGACGGCGCTGCTCGCTGCCCCAGTGCGCCCAGAAGCGCAGGGTGATGACATCCTCCGCCAGGGCCTGGCCGGCCACGGAAAGGGTCATCGCCAGCAGCAGCACAAGGCTTAGCAGCAGGGCGGTCATACGACGGGTCTTGTTCATGTGTGTTTCCTCCTTTTTTCTATGTTCATGTGCAGCAGCAGCTTAACACATTGACACCGGCGGGAAGGAAATATACGTTCATTTCAGTACCTCCTATTATACAGGACCGTTTCCCCCTGTCAAGATCATTTTTTAGTTTTTTTCAATATTATTCATTTTATTTCAATTTCAGACCCGAATCAGGAATCGATCCGGATGATCTTTCACCGATTTTAAAATTTCTTCAATTCATCTCCAACAAGTCTGACGTAAAGCAATCGCCCGCCGATGTTATGGCGGCAGTCAGCAATTGATGTGCATCTGCGGCAACAGGATGACGCCTGCCGCCGTATATCAGGCTTCCCTCGCCAAGGGCATCCGACATGTTTTGGAGCCTGAATATCAGGCCGCCATCCTCCCCCTGCTTGATCAAATGGAGCATGACGTTTTCAAGCCCCTCTTTTGCAAAAAACGATGCCTGGCGGAGCGGCAACAACCCTTCGTGCACGTTATCAAAAAGCACCTCCACCGGCCGGTGGAAGCTCTGGGCGGCGCGGACTCTTTGGAGCCGCCCCATCTGTCCCCCATGGGGCCATAAACGAAGGGAAAAGGTTACCTCCCCCTGATCGCAGTAGGCGTAATCAAAGCCCTCCCGCTTTGTTTCCCCCGAACCGAAAGCATGGATCGGGCTGCGGGATACCAAAACCTCATAGGCGCCTTCCGCCACCCGGTAGCCATACTTGGCATTGTTAAGGATCAGCAGGGAGCCTTTTTCTCCCCGGAGATCGCAATACCGCTGGCAATGCTTTTCGCCCTGGGCATGATAGGGGCGCGCCTGCTCGCTGTAGGGCCCCTCGGCCGCAATGGATGAAAACAGGTCCGTAAAGGGAAAGCGCAGCGCGGTCATCACATGCTTTTCATGATTGTTCAGCTTTGCATCCAGGGTGACGAAGGGATCCTCCCTGCCAAGGGACCATACAAATACCGCCTCGCTTGAGCCAAGCGCCATGCGCACAAGCAGGGAAGAACGGATATTTCCCGCCTCCAGCACGGCCATTTCCTTCAGGGCGTATTCCCCAAGGCGCGGGCCGATTTCACCCCTGGCCCCCCATGTATCCCGATTATCCTCGTACACCGTGAGCGCCGCCTGGCCCGACAGCAGCTCCTGTCCGGTCTGCTTGTTCAGGAACCGCTCCACGCAGCCGGTGCTTGCACTCAGCTCTATGCGCACAAAGCGGTTTTCCAGCACGTTTTTTCCGCAGCTCATTTTCTCCATGGGGATACAGGCGTTTTCCGGGAGCATCCGGTATACCGCATAGCCCATGGCCGGCACGCTGGCCATGAATACCAGGTGCTTTCTGGAATCGGGGGAAACCAGATCCCTGCTGGAAAAATCATACGGTATCTCTGTTCCGCCGGCGTCCTTCAGCCGCATGGGATGCTTTGCGCGCCAATAGATATCCACATCCATAACGCCTTCATAGGGCGCGTCGCAGGTGTTCACAAGCAGCAGGGGAAACCCGTCGCCCCTCGTATCGACGGCGGCAGACACCGCCTGCAGCGCGCCGCCCAGTACCTCCCGGCCTATGGACAAGCAGCGGCGCATGTCGTCGCAGGCGTCGTCCCTTGCCTCCCTCCGGGCCGTTCCCGCAAGGGTATCGTGAAATTGCTGGAACAGATAAAGCTGCCACGCTTCCCTGAGCGTTTGGGCGGGATAATCATGACCAAAGCTTGCGGCCAGCGCACAAAGGGTTTCCGCCTTGCACAAAAGCTCCTCCGTCTGGCGGCACAGGCGCTTGATTTCACTGTCCGCGGTGAAGCAGCCGGGGAAGCAGCCTTCCATCTCCCCCCGGAAAAGGGGAAGCGATTGTTCCTCCACGCCTTGAAAAAACGCTTCCAGGCTGCCGTTCCGGATGTCCAGGTGGGGATTTTCTTCCTTCAGTTCCCGGATGGCCTTGATATTTTCAATGGTGGGCCCGCCGCCATGGTTCCCCACGCCGTAAAATACGGGGATGCTTGTCATACAGTGCTCCTCCGCGGCTTGCAGGCTCCTTTGCAGGTTGTCCAAGATGGCCGTTTTCGTCCAGGCGCAGTACTCCCCCTGAATCCGGAAGGCCGTCACCTTCGAACCCTCCTCGTCCTGCCAGGAAAACAGCGGCGCGGGAAGCTGCATTTCCCATGGCTGGGGCCGCATGAACACATACCCGTTCAGCCGCTGGCCCTTTAAAATTTTGGGCAGCCCGCAGCCATGGCCGAAGGAATCCACAAGGTATGCGGTTTCCGCCATCTTCCCGAAGGCTTTCCAAAAATACCGCTGGCCGTACAGCCCCTGCCGGACCATGCTTTCCCCACCGGGAATGTTCATATCCGGCTCCACCCACCAGCCGCCGGCAATATGCCAGCGGCCTTCCTTCACCCTTTCCGCAACGCGGGCGAAGATTTGGGGGCAATGCCGCTCCAGCCAGGCATACAGCGCTGCGGAGCTGCCGGTAAACTCAAACTCCGGAAACTCCTCCATGCGCAGGAGGGCCGAGGAAAAGGTGGCCTTCACTTCCTGCAGCCCTTCCCGGTCCCGCCAGAGCCATACCGGGTCGATATGCGAATTGCCGATCATGATCACGGATAATGCCCGCTCCTGCATATGTTCACATCTCCAGCATGTTCACGGCGGCAAGCTCTCCCGCCCTGTACAGCAGCGTTTTGATCTCATAGGCCCCAAGGGATACGTCAAATGCTTTCCCGGCCACCACAAGCTCCGCCCCGGCGGCATTCCCTTCCGTCTCGTACAGCCTCAGGATAAGGCCTTCCCCCTCCTCCCATTTTTTCAGCGCGCCCAAACGGATATTGTCCGCTTTGATGCAAAGGAAGCTGCTCATCGTATCTGTTTTTAACGCGCCCGGGTGGAAGGCATCCATCAGGCAGACGGGCGGGCTCGACAGGCGGTCGGCCAGGGCCGCCATCCTGAACGCGGGCCGCGGGGCGCCGTGGGGGCTGAGCAAAAAGGTAAACGTATGCTCGCCCAGGTCGGTATATTCATAGGTGTCAAAATCGTTTTGCCAGCCGATGCAGGTACCCTGGGCAAAGATCGCGCTGCGCAAAAGGCTCAGGCGCAATTCCCCGCCCTCCTTGGAAAAGCCGTATACCCCGTCATTGGCCAAGGTAAGGCCGCGCCCCTTCCCGTCATGGGCATCCGCAAACCGGTGCATAAAAAATTCCTCGCCCGGCTCCCTGCGGGTCATGGTTCCATAGGGCGATTCGCTTGCGATGCTTTCCGCCCCGCAGGCAAGGGGAAGGTGCAGCTTCAACTGCTTCCACGGCCCGTCCCAAAGGACGCGGGCAAACACGCGCAAGTGATCTTCGCCGCTGTCCAATACATATAGAAGCTCCAGGCGGCACACGCTCAAGCGCTTCCTGACCCGAACGACCTGCCGCAGCGGCCCTCTTTCCACAACCGCCGCCTCCTCCGTCCGCGCCTTTTCCGGCAAAAGCGCATAGGCCCTCTCCGTGCCCCCATGGCCCCAACTGTCCCGCTCGTCCGCCCAAAGGCGGAAAGCCGCGGGGCCGCTTAAGGCCTGGTATCCGGATGATTTTTCGGTCAAAGCGCACAAGTCGCCGCTTTCATTCCACTGGGCCCGGATGTGTTCGTTTTCCAGGCACAGCTCCCCACCCTCATGGGACGGCGCCGGGTCAAAGGGAGGCTGCGCCGCAAACGCCCTGACCACACGCACGCCAAAGGGCGGCAGGCCACAGCGGAAAAGCACCCTGCGCCGCCCGCCCAGGCGGTACCACATCATGGTGCAGGCCTGTTTGTCCCGCTGGTAGGCGATCTCCCGCCCCTGTTCGTCCCGCAAGGTCAATGGATCGTTGCAGAACCAGTTCAGCTCCGTATCAATGATTCCATGCCAGGGCTGCGGGCTGTCGTTGATGATGAGGATGGGCATGCCCTCCCCCAGGGTGTCCAGCCGGCCTGCCAAACGCTGCACGGCAATTTGACTGATCTCCTCCGCCTGGGCCGTTACGCCGCCAACATCCGCAAGGGCGTTGTCCCGGGCATTAAGGATGCATGTGCTGCCCATGGTATCGTGGAATTGGCAAAAGAGCAGCCGCCGCCACAAGGGCTCCAAATCCGCAAAGTGGGAATGAAAGCCATCCCCCGCAAGGGCCGCCATGGAAAGCAGCCTCTCTGCCCGCAAAAGCGCCTGTTCCGCCCTGCGGACCTTAAGCTTGTAAGGATGGTCGATGCTGTAGCAGCCGCCGTTGACCTTCTCCAAATAAGCGGTCAGGGGAACCGGCCGGCAATCCTTCACCTGGCCGAAGAACGCCTCCAGGGTGGAAAAGCGCAGCTCCGCCTCGGGATACTCCGCCCGGAGCGCGCGGATCGCTTCAATATTGGCAACAGTAGGCCCGCCGCCATGGTTGCCCACCCCA
>JAEWWY010000484.1 GCA_023458835.1 Bacillota bacterium | reverse complement strand
GTATCACACAATGGACTCGCCGCGGACCAGCTTGCTGAAACTGTTGGCAAGGAACAGCATCACAATGGATACCAGCGATTTCAATACACCGATAGCGGTGGCCATGGAAATCGTATTGGAGCTTCTTGAACCCAGGGAAATATTGAACACATACAGGTCCAGCACCTCAATGGTGCTCTTGTTCATGGCGTTCTGGAATACCAGGTACTGCTCCATGCCGTTGTTGACGACATTGGATACCGACAGAAGAAGCAGCACAAAGAAGGTGGGCAAAAGGCCCGGGATCGTAATATGATAAATCTGCCGCCAGCGCCCGGCACCGTCCACCTTGGCCGCTTCGTACAGCTCCTGATCGATGCCCGCAATGGCCGCGAGGTACATGATGGCGCCCCAGCCCAGGCTCTTCCAGGTGTTCCACAGCCACATTTTCAGCCAGATGTGCTCGCTGGAATTCAAATAGGCAATGGGTTCCTGAATAAGCTTCAGCTTAAACAGGACCTTGTTGACAATACCCGTATCCAGCGAGAAGATGGTCAGCGCGAAAGAAAACACAAGCACCCAACTGATAAAGTTGGGCAGCGTGGTAAAAATCTGCACAAATTTCTTGAACCAGCGAGCCCTGATTTCCGTCAGGAAAATGGCGAAGGCCACAGGCATCCAGCTTGTGGCAAGGCCAATGCCGCTCATGGCAAAGGTGTTGCGCATCACACGGCCGGCCTCCGCCTGCTGCGCCGAGCTTTGGAATAGGGCGGTGAACCATTTGAAGCCCACGTACTCCTGCTGGTCCATGGGCAGGCCCAGCTTGTAGTTGTAAAACGCATAGCGCCAGCCGGAAAGCGGCAGATAGGCAAACAGAAACACCGCCACCAGGAAAGGCAGAATCATCAAGAACAGCTTGTATTTTTTCGGCAGCTCATGCTTATTGATAAAGCCCGTAAAAAAAGCCGCGAAGGCCGTAGTGCCCATAGAGATGTACAAAGGCCCCAGCGGGCTTAAAAAGCCCTCTTCCGCAGGCAGAGCAGCCAGGGCCAGTACGGCTGCCAGCGCCTGTACCGCGCCGCCGGACAGGAGCACCGCCAAAATGGCCCGTTTGTTTCGATACCTTCCAAACAAAAGCGCAAGCCCCGCAAGCGCAAGGAGCAGCGCGGCGATGGTCACCTCCCCCATTTTGTTTAAGGCGCCGCTCACCAAAGAGCGCAGGTCATCCGCCGTAAGGCTATTGGCCGCCGGCTCCGTTCCATACAGCAGCTTACCCCTGGAATTGGAGGGGCTGAGCAGCGCGTCCGGCTTTTGAAAGGTGATCAGCTCCAGCCCCGACATGGGGCGGGACGCAGCGGGATTCGCCTGGTTAACTTTTCCGGGCGAAAACAAATTCACCTGGAATACAGGCGTCAAAAGCAAGAGCACGGAAGCGGAGGCCAGGAAAATGCTTACGGCCAGCATCCGCTTTTTTTGCGGGATGGGGTTCACAAAATACGGCTCGTTTGCCCGGACTATACCCATGGCGGCGGCGGAAGCGGCGCAAACCGCCGTGGCTGCCATGAAGAGCAGCGCGGGCGTATACCAGCCAACCCCCAGAAACATCATCTGATAAATGGCGCCCAGGAACTGGTACTGCCCATCCACCACCAGCGCCCCCACGGCCTCCGAAAGAAGCATGACGGCGGACAGTGTGATGACACAGGCGGGAATCCACCTGTCCACCCTTTTTGCAAGCTGCAGCACAAGCCCGATAAAAAGCAGTGCGCAGGCCGCAATGGCCATTATGTGCACGCTCCCGTTATAGGTAGGGATCATGAACAGGTTTTTAAGGTTCTTTCCGCTGTCGCTTAATGTGACAAGGCTTGCCATTGCGCCTGATGAAGCCGGATCGGCAAACGCACTGTGCTCCGCGCCTATCCGCTGAAGCTGAGGCTCCTTCGCCGCAAGCCACTGCCAGCCCAAAAGGCTCCGGGAGGCCAGCGCATCCTCTTGCGCGGTGGAAAAGGTACCGTCCGGCACGTAAGCCACTGCAAAAGGCAGCAGCAGCATGCACAGCGCAGCCATGCACAATACGGCGGAAGCAAGCCGCCATCCCCTGTCCCCAAGGGGCAATGGCCTTGCGCCTTTGAGCAGCCACAGCTCCATGCCAAACAAAGAAAGGGAGACGATGAATACAGCCCACACATACCATTTGGCGGTGAGCATCACGTCATACAGCAGGCTTTTGTCCAGTTGCTGGGTATAAAACGCAAACAAAAGCAGCAAAACAGCGCCCGCGCCGCCCACTGCGGCGGAAAGATGGCTTATGCCCCGGCGGAAAAACAGGCTGAGCAAGCCGCCCAGCAGCGCCAGCGCCACGCCGGTGCCCAGCAGGCCTCCGCGAAAATCAACGTTTGCAAGGGCCGGCATGAGCGATACCGGCAAAACATCCTCCCCCTGCCCAATCAGCGAAAGGCCGCTGATTTCAGCCGGAAAGGCCGCGGCCACCTTCCTGGGAAGGCCCATGTGGGGATACACGGAGAAGAAAGGCAGCAACAGGCCGCATAATAAAAGCGCCAGCAATATTCCGATTACAATCCGTCTTTTCACGCCTGCTCCTTTCAGTGCTGCCGCGGCAATGCCGCATATGATTTCCTCCGGGGGCGCCCTAAGCGATGGGCTTTAGTTTTGATAAACCTAAAACGTTTTCGGCCTCGCGAACAAAAAACCAGCCATTCCAACAAAATGATAGGAATGAAGCCGCGTTTTTGCGCTTGGCGCAATATCGGACAAATCTTGCCTCTTGTGTAAAGCATACACGTTCTCGCACGTTTTTGTCAATATCCTTTTTGCTTTTTGTATATAGTGCTTCAAAATGCGCATTTTATGGATATGCAGGCATCCCAGAATCAAGGATCCTGGAATATACAAAATCTCGAATCGATCATCAAAATGCAAAAACCGTTTTCGAACCCCGGCATATTCACGTGGAGAATAATGCTTGACATGTTTCGCGCCATCCATCATGATGGACGGGGAATCCGGCAATACTGAGAAAAAAGCCGCAGGTAGGGAACATGAAAGAAGAAATTCTGGCGCTGCTCGAAAACGAAGGCATAGCATTGGAGCCATGGGACATAGCCGGCAGGCTGAATGCTTCCGCCGAAGAAGTATCCGGCCTGCTCAAGGCGCTGATTGATGAGGGCGGCGTTGTCGCAACCAAAAAGGGAAGATATGCCGTTCCCCGGTCCCTGGGGCTGGTAGCCGCCAGGGCAGCGGTGCTTCGCAACGGCGTGCTCATGGCCCGCCCGCTGGATGGGGGCGAGGGCATGAAACTGCGGCCTCACTTAAGGCTGCAGTGCCTTTATAACGATATGATTCTTGTAAAGCCGGAGGAGTATGACAATACCGGCATGCGCTGGTGCAGCCTTGCCTCCATCATAAAGCGCGCCCATGACACCTTCAGCGCCATCCTCTACGAGAGCAGCCAGCCGGACCCGTATGAAAGGCTGCGGGTCCAGGGAAAAGCGCGCAAGCGCGGAAAGCAGGTTCAAAAGGAGCCCGCCGCCGCAGCCAAGCCGTATGACAGCCGCATCACATGCCAGGTTCTGGTGGAAGGCGACCTGCATGATGCCAAAAATGGCGACATGGCCGTGCTTCAGACCGTCTCCTGGCCGGAGGGCGGCAAGCCGCTCATCGCCCGGGTCCTGCGCGTGATGGGCGAGGCGGAGACGCTCCCCGTTCAGTTGAAGGCCATCGCCGAGGACCATGGCTTTGTTTCCTCCTTTGACGATCAGGTGGAGGAACTGGCGGCCCATTACCCCGGCGCCGTACAAAGCGCGGACCTTCACGGCCGGCGCGATTTGCGTGATCTTATGCTGTTCACCATCGACGGGGAGGACGCCAAGGACTTTGACGACGCCGTATCCCTGGAAAAGCTGCCGGACGGCGCCTGGCAATTGGGTGTGCACATCGCGGATGTCTCCCATTACGTGACGCCCGGGCACCCCATCGATCTGGAGGCGTTCAAGCGGGGCACGTCGCTGTATATGCCCGGCCTCACGCTGCCCATGCTGCCCCACGCCCTCTCCGACCACCTGTGCTCCCTGAAGCCCCAGGTGGACAGGCTGGCCATGAGCCTGTTCATGAAGGTGCGAAACGGGAAAATTATCGACCATGAGCTATTCCCATCCGTCATCCACTCCAAGGCCCGGTTCACGTATACGGCGGTCAACCGCATGCTTGCGGGGGAAGAAGGCGCCGTTCCCGAAGTAACCCGGCCTGTGC
>JAEWWY010000483.1 GCA_023458835.1 Bacillota bacterium | reverse complement strand
TCACCCCTGCGATATCAATAATCTTGAGTGATCGGTCAACATACCGAATTGTCTGCGTCCGGCTTTGGATGCTATCATTCTAGTAACCTTACCGGCGGTTGTCAAGTATAGCCCCATGGCCCGGCAGGGCGGTCTCATCTGGATTTTTATCAAGGCAAAGGAAGGAATAAACAAGAAAAAGCAAGCCGCGCGCCCGAAGGTCCAGGGCGACCGGAAAGCCCTGGGTCGTGCCGGGAGGCACGAAATCCCCTTTTCTCTGTTGGTCCAATGCCCTTTGGGGAAAAAGAGTTTCGCCCCTGCGGGGCGCCCAGGTCTGAATGAGACTGTCCCCCCATGGCCCGGCGGCCATTTAAAACGCAAAAAGGATGTGGCGCTTTGTGATCTACCATGTGTCCTGCGGCAACCCCTGCCGTGGCGCGGGCACGAAGGATAACCCCTTCCAAACCATCGGGCAGGCCGCCAAGGCCGCCCGGGCCGGGGATCAAATCATCATCGGAAAGGGGGTCTACCGGGAATGGGTGGACCCCAGGTACGGGGGGCTTTCCCCTGAACAGCGGGTGGTCTACATGGCCGCCCCGGGGGAAACCCCCGTCATCAGCGGGGCGGAGGTGCTGGCCGGCTGGCGGCGCGAGCCCGGCGGGCTGTGGAAAAACCAGGTGGACAACGCCCTGTTCGGGAGCTATAACCCCTTTGCGGACCCCATCTTTGGGGATTGGTTCGACGGCCTGGGCCAGGAGCACCATACGGGACAGGTGTATGTGGATGGAAAAGCCATGTACGAGGCGGCATCCCTTCAGGCGCTTCAAATGCCCGCCCAGGGCGAGAGGGCCCTCCGCTGGCACGCGGCTGTTTCCGATGAAAAAACCGAGCTGTGGTGCGATTTTCAGGACCTTGACCCCAATGAGCGCCTGGTTGAAATCAGCGTGCGGCCCTGCTGCTTTTTTCCCAGCAGCGAAGGGGTGAACTACATCACCGTGTCCGGGCTTTGGGTCCGGCAGGCGGCCACCCAGTGGGCCCCGCCCACGGCGTTTCAGCAGGGGGCGCTGGGCACCCATTGGAGCAAGGGCTGGATCATTGAAAACTGCATCGTCAGCGATGCCAGGTGCAGCGGCATCAGCCTGGGGAAACGGCGGGACGCCGCTGACAACGCCTGGTCCCTGCGCCCCCGCAAGGGCGGCGCGCAGACGTATACGGAGCTCATCTTTTTACACCTCAAGCGCGGCTGGTCCAAGGAAAACGTGGGCGGGCATCAAATCCGCGGAAACGAGATCTACAACTGCGGCCAGGCGGGCATCGTGGGCAGCATGGGGGGCGCCTTCTCCCTCATCCGGGACAACCATATCCACGATATCAACACAAGGGGCGAATTCAGCGGCGCGGAGATCGCCGGAATCAAGCTGCACGCGGCCATCGACACCGTGCTTTCGGACAACTGCATCCACCATTGCCGCCGCGGGCTGTGGCTGGACTGGCAGGCCCAGGGCGCGCGGGTAAGCGGGAACGCCTTTTTTGACAACACCGACCAGGACCTATTCATCGAGGTTTGCCACGGGCCCTGCGTTATTGACAACAACCTGTTCCTCTCCCCCGTGAGCCTGCTGAACGTATCCCAGGGCTCGGCCTTCGTCCACAACCTGTTTTTAGGGAAGCTGGCCATGCACAATGAAATCAACCGGTTCACCCTGTACCACCTGCCCCACGATACGTTTGTGGGGGGCGTGATGCTGATCTACGGAGGCGACGACCGGGTAGCCGGCAACATCTACATCGGCCGCGGCGGCGAGGAGCCCGCCTATGGCAACGCCGGGTACGACGGCTACCGGGATATTCAGGCCGGGCCGCCCGGGCGGGCGGACGACAGCCCCACAGCCTATGGGGAGGATACGCTGCCCGTGGACATCCACGGCAACCTTTACCTGGGCGGCGCGCGCCCATACAAAAGGGAACGGAACGCAAGCGTTACGCCGGACGCCGCCGAATTCCATATCCAGCAGCGGGGCGGGGACTACTACCTTGCCACCAACCTCTTTGACCTTCCTTGGCGCAAGCCGATAGATCTGGTCACATCGGATGTTCTGGGCAGCGCCTTTGAGCCGGAAGCCCGGTATGAGAACGCCGACGGAACAGCCCTTTCCATCGATACGGATTTTTCCGGCAATCATAGGGCCCCGGAGGGCACCTGCGCCGGGCCCTTTGAGGCGCCTTTCTCCGCCCTGCGCCTGAACCGCAAGGCCCGCCATCCCTGATACGCCGCGCCGGTGCGCCGCGCTATGATATACATCATGAAATTTGGAGGGGTCAAAATGGCAATCATGAAGGGAATCGACTACAAACTCAAGGTCAAACCGGCGTACTTCCAGTTGATCCACCGTTCCGCGTACGAAGGGCCCTGCCGCCTGGGCCGCGGGGAACAGCTTACCCGGGAATTTGATACCAGGATCGGCCACGAGAAGTTCAAGGTCTTTCAAAAGACGCTTAAGGACGTGTATTCCGATTCCGTGGAATTCCTGGCGCCGGAGCTGCTGACCTGGACGGATGAGTTCATCCTGCGGGAGGAGCAGTTGGCCAAGCTCACCGATGCCCTGGGCAAGGCGGATATCTTCCTGTTCGACGGCGTTTTCCACCAGTTCCCGGCCTCGGAAATCTCTCAAAACTTCAAAGCGCCGGTGGGCATCATCGGCTGCTGCGCCAGCACCGACGGCGTGGCCGGGCTGCGCAACATGGGCCTGGAGGCCTACGGCTACATCGACCCCCAGGACGCGAACCGCCAGTTTCAGTACCTGCGGGTCAAGATGGCCCTGCGCCATACCCGGGTGCTGGTCGTGCTGAAAAACGACATCGTCTCCAAGGGCGTGCTGAGCACCATCACCAATCTGCAGGACCTGACGAAGAACCTTGGCATCAAGTTCACCTTCATCAACGCGGAAGACCTGTTCGAGGCGCTGCGGGCATACACCAAGGAGCAGGCGGCCCAGGCGCAATCGCTGGCCCAGGAGCTGCTGGACAACGCCCAGGACAGCAACATGACCCTTGCGGACATCGAAAAGTCCACCAAGTTCTATGTGGTCATCCGGGGGCTGATGGAAAAGCACGAGTGCAACGCCTTCACCATTCCCTGCTTTGAAGTGTGCGCCACCCGCAGGTTCAACGACGAGTTCCAGTGCACCCCCTGCCTGACCCATACCCTGCTCAAAGAGGAGGGGATCCCCTCCGGGTGCGAAGCCGACCTGAATGCCGTGGCATCCCAGGCGGTGCTGATCTACCTGACCCGCAAAGCCCCCCATATGGGCAACACCCATCCCTTTGCCAATGAAATCAAGACCGATGAATCCACCCCCTCCGGCCTGGAGCTGATCCCGGAGATCGAGGGCAGGCAGAACATCGTATCCACCTGGCATGCCGTACAGACCCGGAAGATGAAGGGCATCGACGGCGACCCCCTTCCTTATACGCTGCGTGCCTTTACCCACGCCGGCTGGGGCGCCACCGTGCGCTATGACTTTGACCAGGATAGGGATGAAACCATCACCCTGCTGCGCTTCCATCCCAGCGGCAGGAAGATGCTGGCGGTCAGGGGCAAGATCGTGGCCGGCGCCGGCAAGGATGCCGTGGGCTGCTCCACGGGCATCTACTACACCGTGGCGGATTCCAGGGATTTGTTCAAGAAGATGCTGGACTTCGGCCACCACTACACGTGGGTGTACGGCGACTACATCGAGGACATCAGGGAGCTTGGCGAAGTCATGGGCGTGGAGGTTGTAACGGCCTGATAAGGCAATGGCCGGGGCTGCCGCGCCCGCCGCAAACAGCATCACGGCGCAAGAGAATGGCATCCGAAGCCCTTCCTCTTGAACCCTTATGCAAAATATGCGCCTGGCGCGGCAGCTCCTGGCGGCAAGCATCTTGGAGGATGACCCTATGGAGCGGGACGAACTGGTCATGGGGATACTGGAAGAAAAGAAAGCGGCCAGGCGCTGCGCCGCCGAAATCCTTGCATGGGTTCCGGCCGCCGCCCCGTTCCCCGCGGGGGCGCTGGATGAATACGTGCGCCGCAAGCTGCTCCTTAAGCCGGAGGATATGCGGGAGCGGAGCCTGATCAAGCTGGCGAAAATCAGCGTGATGCGCATGAGCAGCCTGCCCAGAGAAAGTGCCTGGATGGCCGATGCCAAGGACTGCGCCGGGGCCACCTCCTCACTGACGAAGAAAGTATTGCTGATGATGGCCGTGGAAAAGGAAATGGGCATCTCCATGCCGCCGGAAGCCTCCGCGGACATAGAAACCATGGAGGACCTTGCCGCGCAGGTCGCTTTGCTGCGCGGGGAAAAGGAGGGCGTGCATGAACCTTCAGGCTGTTCGGGCTGAATTTCCCATCCTTTGTGCCGGCAGCGTCGGGCGGCCTCTGGCCTACCTGGATAACGCGGCCACCTCGCAAAAGCCAAGGCGGGTCCTTACTGCCCTCACGGAGTATTATTCGGTTCACAACGCCAACGTGCACCGGGGAATCCACGGCCTTGGCAACGCGGCCACAGAAATCCTGGAAAGCTCCCGCGAGGCCGCGGCGCGCTTCATCAACGCCCGGGATGCCGGTGAGATCGTCTTTACATCGGGGGCGACGGACGCGCTGAACACCATCGCCTTCAGCCTGGGGGACAAGGGCCTCATCGGCCCGGGGGACGAGGTGCTCACCACCGCTATGGAGCACCACGCCAATTTCCTGCCCTGGCTGATGCTATGCAAGCGGACAGGGGCCTCCCTCAAGGTGGCCCCGCTTGACCCGCAGGGGCACATACGGGAGGAGGATTTTTCCCGCCTGCTGACGCCCAGGGGCAGGCTGGCAGCCATGGCCCACATGTCCAACGTTACAGGCACCGTGAATCCTCTGGGAAGGCTGCTGCCCATGGCCCGGGCTGTGGGGGCCGTCACCGTGGTGGACGGCGCCCAGGGCATCGCCCATCAGCGGGTGGATGTGCGCGGGATGGACTGCGACTTTTACTGCTTTTCCGGGCATAAGCTGTATGCCCCCATGGGCGTTGGCGTGCTGTACGGAAAGAAGGAGATGCTATCGCGCATATGCCCCTTCCGGTACGGCGGCAGCATGGTCCGGCAGGTGACGAGCCAGGATGCCGCCTTCGCGGAGCCCCCCTACGGCCTGGAGGCCGGAACCCCCGACGTGGGCGGCATCTATGGGCTGGCGGAGGCCATGCGCTATCTTGATTCCCTGGACAGGGACGATGTATTCCGGCATGAGGCTGCGCTGTATCAATACTGCCGCCGCGCCCTTAAGGCGGATGACCGCATCCGGGTGCTGGGCGACGGCGTGGAACAGTCAGGCATGGTATCCTTCACGGTGAAGGACGCGCACAGCTACGACCTGGCCTTTTTTCTGGACGGGCTGGGGGTGGCCACCCGGTCAGGCAGCCATTGTGCCCAGGTTTTCCACCAGCAGATGGCGCTTTCGGATACTGTGCGCGCCTCCTTCGCGCTGTACAATACAACGGAAGAAATTGACCGGCTGGCGGACGGTGTGAGCCGGTTTTTGAGCCTTCAGGGCCGGGGGCGGTGAGCATGGAGCGGATACGGCAAAGAATTGACCGCTTTCTGGAGGATTTTGAGCTGCTGGAGGATTGGCCGGACCAATGCGCCTACCTGATGGCCATCGGCGGGAGGCACCCCTTGCGGCCCTTTGAAAGAAGCGAGGGGAACCGCATCACCGGCTGCCAGTCCAACGCCTGGCTTCACCTGCTTCCGGACGGGCAGGGCGGCGTGCAAATCAGCGTTGACAGCGATGCCCTGGTGATCCGGGGCATCCTGGGCATGCTGGCGCAGATATGGGACGGGGAAAGCCCCGAGGCCATCCTGCGCACGGACATGGGCTTTCTCAATGACATGGGCATCTACCAGCGGGTGACCTCCTCCCGGGCCACGGGCATCCGCTCGGCGATCCGCCAAATCACCGCCTTCTGCGAAAAGGCGCTGTCCGCCGCCGGGAAAGCCCCGCTTTCATAACCGGCCGCTCCCATGGAACCCCTGAAAAGCCCCGGGGACCGTGCAGCAAAGCCAGGGCAGCCGCATTTATAACCTATTCTTGGACTTTGCACCCGAAGGTCCAGGGCGATGGTCAAGCCCTTTGCCCGCAGGGGCGAAACATTTTTGAAAATGATACAAAATACGCGAATACTCCTCCAAAACATTCACGCGCCGGCAGCGGCATACTCCGAAGG
>JAEWWY010000482.1 GCA_023458835.1 Bacillota bacterium | reverse complement strand
GTAGGGGCGATATCAAACGCCCGCCAGGCTGCGGCAAAGGTTACATCGGGGATCAAGGAATGCCGCTTTGCATTCCTTGATCCCTTTTTTGAGGTCCTACGGTATTAGCAGGACCGCCTGATCCTTCAGGTATTGTATGTTTTCCGTTTCCGCATTTTTCTCATCCGGGTTCACAAATAGGATGGGACATGCGGTAAGCTTTTCCGGCATCCTGCCAAATCCCGAGAAGGTTTGAAGAACAGTCCCATCCGCCTTAAGGTCTACGCCTTCGCACCGCGCCTCCTCGCCGGTGGCCGGGTCAATGACCGCAAATTCCAGGCCATCAACGGCCGGATAGGTGAGGGTGATGGCTACCGGGGATACGGCGGCCTGCAGGGCTACCTGTTCATTAAAGATACTGCCCTGCCCCGTCATGCGTATCTGGCCACCGGCGTCATTGCGGGTGACGGTCACCGGCACCGTATACTCCTTCTCCCGGACGCTTCTGGAGTAGAGATTCTGCCCGTCAAACCATACATAAAGATCGGTTTGAAAGAACCGCAATTGCAAGGTAAGCGTACCGGCCGTGGCCAGAGCATCAGGCAGGGGGGAAGCAAACTGGATATAGTAAAGCAAGTCCTCCCCCTGCATGGCAAAGCTGTCGGTAACCCAGGGTACATCAACGCCTTCCGCGGTGGTGATATGGTCGCTTCTGCCAATGGTGCGGCTATGGTATCCCCCGGCGGTCCCGGCTTGATAGTTTTGGATAAATGCGGTCATCACGGGATTTCCCTGCGGCAACAGGGGCGAAACCATATTGGTCTCCTGCTGCATTCCTTCAAGTTCGCCGGCTGTAGGCACATGCGCTTCCATCCGGGGGTTGCCGCCTACGATACGGTAGGACAGGTAAAGGCTGGAGCCGTCAAAGTATGCGCTGTCCATAGCGATAGGCGATTCTTCCGCCTCCTCCGCTCCGGGCGTCTCCTTCGGTTCCACGGTCAACGCATGATCGGCAATGTATTGAAGGGACGGGTCATCCTGACTGAACACAGAGAAAAGATTGCCGCCCAGCGCGATGGCCGCACCGGCCATCAATAGCGCCATCAAAACCGCCAATACCAGCCCGAGGGCCATTTTTTTCTTCATGATTTTTTCTCCTCTCATTTGCCGGAATACCTTTTTCCTTGCTTCCGGCGGAAAATGCAAACCGGAGAGGCGGGTATCCATTGCTTTTTTCAAATTCTGCCTACGCATTTTCATACCACCCTTCCAGCTCGGTTTTCAGCTTCGCCTGTGCTTTTTTCAGCCTTGCATACACGGTGGGCTTGGCGATGCCCAGCGCCTGGGCGGTCTGGCCGGCCGTTAAACCCTGGTAGTAGTGCAGCAGCACCACCGCCTTGTATTTGCCCGGCAGCCGCATTACCTTTGTGATCAGCGTTTCATCCTGCGGCTCAAAGGGGCATGCGGGCTCCGGCACATGCTCCAGCGTGACCCGCCTGTCTACCAGGCGGAACCATTTGGAGCGCCGTGCATCCTTGCAGGTGTTGATGGCGATGCGCATCAGCCAGGTCTTTTCACTGCTCTCACCCCGGAAGGAATCAAGGCTGTTGTAGGCCTTGAGGAACGTTTCCTGCACGGCGTCCTCCGCCAGACCCGCATCGTGCAGGTAAACGAAGCACATGCGAAGCAGGCTATCTTCATACAGCGCCATCAGGCGCTCCATTTCTGTTTCACGAACTTTGTTTGGTACCGGAACAAAGCTCATCGGCCCACCTCCTTCACTCATTGGACGCAGAAACGGCGTTTTTTTATATGTCCCGGCCATATTTTTTGCACGCACGCGATTCCGGCCCTTGCAATAAATTTCGAAACTTTTAACAAATTATTAATGCGGATGCATTAACATGCCGCAGTTAATATCGATATATATACATGTAGTATAATCAAATAAATGAACCGGGCATCAGGGAAAGCCGGAAAATTGCTTTGTCGTATGCGGCAGCAACATGGCCGGCAGCAAACTCTTCAGCGCTTATTGGTTGAAGGGTGTTCCTGCGTTTATTGGCCATGGCGGTAATGAAAGCATTGATGCAGCCGAAATTGTCCGTTGGAATACCAGGGCGATCGTTTACGAGGCAAAGAGGAGGCACCCGCAGCGGAAGGGAGAATATATTACGAATAAATTAAATCAATGTGACAAGAAGGACTTTGCGGAATAGGCTGAAGAAGAGCGCGGCACATGATGGAAGGCCATGGGAATGGGGACTCATATGAATTTGACAAGGCCTTTAAGCAGCCGAAAAGTATCCCGAACCGCCACTTCCAGGATGGAACTGTATCTTACAACAATCAATACTTTATTTTTAACTCCCCGTCCATGACCACTTCGCGCCTTCTTGAGATCAAGCGCGGGCATTACTGGCAACTGTAAAACAACTCCGCCGGATTCTGGATAGGACGTTCCATGGGGGCGATTCTTGCGCGCGCACTGAAAACGCCGCGGAAGTGCATGCTGCGAAAGCCCGCCTTGCAGCGGCCCAACAGGAATCCTCTTTGTAATAAATATTCCGGAGGGTTACACATCGGCCCGTTCCCTCCGAGATATGCGATAAGAGCGAAGCCGGCGAAAGCCGGCAGCGCAAAACGAAGGAGCCCGCCGATTGTGATTGCTCTGAAGCTGCCCCATCCGGTGATTTGCCCGGTGCTTGGGATGCCTGGCTGTTGATTCCTGGAAGCGGATGCCTTTTTGATATTTGAACTCATCCCACATAGAAGAGTAAAAGGGGAACGCGAATGAAGAAGAAGAAGCAGAAGAGCTTTGCGTTGACGACATCTCTTGGATTGGCTGGCGGCATCTTCTGCGTCGCCCTCGCGATCGCGGAGGGCGGAGAGGAAAATATCGGTCTATTCATTAATATTCCATCACTGCTTATCATCGTGGGTGGAACGATCTGCGTATTGATCATGTCCTTCCCCTTCAGCGTTTTAAGGACGCTGGGCAGCGTCATGAAGCAGGCGTTCGTGCTGGACAAGCACGAACCGCTTGACGACATCGAGACCCTTGTGGAGCTGTGCGATGTTTCGAGAAGAAAGGGCTTGCTGGCGCTTGAAACCTTTGCGAACGAAACAACCGACCCTTTTTTGAAGAAAGGGCTGAATCTGCTGGTGGACGGCGGCGACCGGGAGGATGTGGAGTCCGCCCTCCAAAGAGAAATTCAGCATAGCCAGCGGCGGCACGGAGACGGAATCGCCATGGTCAGCATGATCGCGAGCACGGCGCCGGGTCTGGGGCTCGTGGGTACCTACGTCGGCCTGATCCCGATGCTTGTCAACATGATGGATCCGGACAAGCTGGGGCCGATGATGGCAATTGAGCTGGTGTCTTCCTTCTATGGCGGGTTTATAGCGAACGTCATCTTTTCACCGCTGGCAAAGAGGCTGCAAAGAAACAGCGCGATGGAAAAGGCCAGAAATGTATTGCTGATGGATGGCCTTTTGGCGATCCGGAACGGCAAAAACCCGAGGCTCCTGCGCGAAGAGCTGATGTCCCATCTGACGAAACGGCAGGCGGCAAAGGGCGAGGCGAAGCGGAAGGGAAACGCGGGTGACCGTTCCGCCGGTTCCAGCGGAAATGTGATTGATTATCAGACGCGCACAGCGAGACGGAAGGGGGCGTAACGCGTGGCCTACTGGGAAGAGGAAGAGGAAGAGGAAGAGGAGGAAAACGAAAGTTATCTAGCCAGTTACAGTGACCTTGTAACCGACCTGATGGCGGTATTCGTGCTCCTGCTCTCCTTTGCTCTGCTGTCACAGGGGGTCAGGGTACGCGAATCTGCGGAAAAGCTGTCGGGTAGTATGACCGCCCTTGTGGAAGAGGCGGAAAACGGAGGCCCAACGGATGTCGACCGGTTTGTCGAAAGGCTGGAGGAGAGTATTAAACTCGCCGGCCTGGAAGGAGAGCTCAGCGTCAACCGGGATTTCCCCGAGGACGAAGATGCGGCGGGTACGGGCGCCGAGGAGCCGGACGCCCAGCAGGGTGAAACCATGCT
>JAEWWY010000481.1 GCA_023458835.1 Bacillota bacterium | reverse complement strand
CCGCGCCGCCGTGCTTGGCCAGCACCATGGTGATGGCCGCCGTCAGCGTCGTCTTGCCGTGGTCTACGTGACCGATGGTGCCGATGTTCACGTGCGGCTTCGTGCGTTCAAACTTTTGCTTGGCCATGGGAAAAGTCCTCCTTCGTTGCGCGTGGTACGCTGCTTGCTTTTTTGCCCGGCTGGGAGTGTTGCGGTTGGAGCGGGTGATGGGAATCGAACCCACGTAGCTAGCTTGGGAAGCTAGAACTCTACCATTGAGCTACACCCGCATGTCCGCACATCTCGTGCCAGTCAAAGTTTATTCTAACGATTCCCAACATGTTTGTCAACAGCGATTTTAGTGGTTTTCCTCCAAAAACTTCTCCAGCTTGCGCTTGACCCTCTGAAGGGCGTTGTCGATGGATTTCACATGGCGGCCCAGGTTTTCAGCGATTTCCTGATAGCTTTCCCCATCCAGGTAGGCGGCCAGCACCTCCTGCTCAAGCCCGGAGAGCACCTCGTCGATCTTGTCCCGTATGCTCATCAGGTCCTCCTGGCTGATGAGCAGCTCCTCCGGGTTGGTGGCCCGCCCCTCGATGATCACATCCAGCAGCGTGCGGTCGGATTCCTCGTCGTACAGGGGCTTGTTCAGGGAAACATAGCTGTTGAGGGGAATGTGCTTTTGCCTGGTGGCCGTCTTGATGGCGGTAATGATTTGACGGGTGATGCAAAGCTCCGCAAAGGCGCGGAAGGAGCTCAGCTTATCGGGCTTGAAATCACGGATGGCCTTGTACAGGCCGATCATGCCTTCCTGCACGATGTCCTCATGGTCCGCGCCGATGAGGAAGTAGCTGCGCGCCTTGCTCCTGACAAAATTTTTGTACTTGTTCAGCAGATACTCCAGGGCAGTCCCGTCGGCCTCCTGGGCCAGCGTCACGACCTCCTCGTCGGTCAGGGAGGCAAAGCGGCTTTCCCTTCCGTCGTTCAGGCCATCGCCATCATCCCTGGGCATGCTGCG
Organism: Bacillota bacterium; assembly: GCA_023458835.1. Classification (GTDB taxonomy): domain Bacteria; phylum Bacillota; class Clostridia; order Christensenellales; family Aristaeellaceae; genus JAEWAH01. Next base: position 3,901 of record JAEWWY010000481.1, on the reverse strand, counting down.
GTTTTGCTCCGTCATCCCATTCCCTGTCCTTTGCAAAGCAATTTATCCTTTGTTCCTGGCTGAAAGCACCGCGTACATCAGGATGCCTGCGGCCACCGACGCGTTCAGGGAACCGATTTTGCCCTTCATGGGCAGCGATACGGTCCTGTCGCAATGCTCCAGCACCAGGCGGCTGATGCCCTCGCCCTCCGAGCCGATGACCAGTGCCAGAGGCCCCTTAAGGTCCGACTTTTGAAAATCCTCTCCATCGGTTACGGCGGCGGTGATCCACAGCCCGGCCGCTTGCAAATCCTGCAGGGTGCGCGTGAGGTTTCCGACCCTGGCCACCTTCACATGCTCCACCGCCCCGGCGGAAGCCTTCACCGCCGCGGGGGTCAGCCCCACGGAACGGCGCTCGGGCACGATCACGCCATGGGCGCCGACGCATTCCGCCGTACGGATGACGGCTCCCAGGTTATGGGGATCGGTGATGCCGTCCAGCAGGATCAGGAAGGGGGCTTCGCCCTTTTCCTCCGCTTCCGCCAGCATCTCTTCCACCGTGGCGTACTGGTAGGCCGAAGCGAAAGCCAGCATCCCCTGATGGTTGCGGGTGATCTCGTCCAAACGCGCCCTGTCCACTTCCTGCACGGGGATGCGCGCCTCCCGGGCCATGGCAACGATCTCCCTGGCGGAACCGCTCAAATCGCCCTTGGCCACCAGCAGCTTTTCAATGTCCCTGCCGCTTTTGATGGCCTCCCGGATGGGATTGCGCCCGGAAAGCAGGTTTTCCTTGGGATCAATGGACTCCTCCGCTGCGGGCGCGGGCGCGGGAGGCGGCGCGGAAGGCTTGAACTCATAGCGCTTGTAGGCAGGCTCTTCGTTTTGATGCTCCCGGGCCGGGGCCGGGCGGCCATAGGTACGCCTGTCCCCCTCCGCCCTTTCGGGGCGGGCGCGGTATGCGGGCCTTTCCACATGGGAACGGAAATCGCTCCTTGGCGCCGGATGGCCGTACACGCGCTTTTCCCCTTCCCCGCCTTCGGGCCTTGCACGGTAAGCGGGCTTTTCCCCGGCGGGGCGGTAGCCGCCTCCCGGGGCGGACCGGCCGTAAGGTCTCCCTTCGCCCTGTGCGCCTTCGGGACTTGCGCGGTATGCGGGCTTTTCCCCGGCGGGGCGGTAGCCGCCTCCCGGGGCGGAACGGCCGTACGGCCTTCCTTCGCCCTGCGCGCCTTCAGGCCTTGCGCGGTAAACAGGCTTTTCCCCATTGGCCGGTGCGCCTTCGGGCCTTCTGCCCGTGCGGGAAGCGGCGGGCTTATCGAAGCGCTGCGCGCCCGCACCCCTTGACGGCTTTTTGTAATGGGCCCCTTCCTCATCCCAGGAGCCCTGAGCAGCGTGGTCCTTCTTCTTATCCTTGGTATAATCCTTGTAAAATGCCATTGGGTTAATCCTCCTTGTTTTTGAAACCACGCGTGCCTTTGGCTATTTCCGTATGGATTGCAAAAGTGCTTCCCGCTCCTTGCGTATCGGCACCATTTTGCCGCAGGTCTTTTCCCCTTCCGGACAAGCGCCCCGCAGGCAGCCGGGCCCGGCCTTTTCAAACAGCAGGGGCGCCGCCTGCAAGCAGAGGCGGTGCATTTGCACTGCCATGGCCCTGATTTCCCACTGGGCGCGGTTGCACATGCGCAGCGCGAAAAAGTGATGAAGCTCCCGCACGTTCATGGTCATGATCAGCCTGGTTTCGCACGCGCCGGGGAGCACGAATCTGGCATCCTCGTTGCTCTGCTCCCCCGTGCCCAGTTTTTCCTGCCAGAAATCATACCATGCCTGCATTTGATCCATCTGCCGGACATATTCTGCCACAGCCTCCTCACCCAGGGCCTTGATCCTGGGCGGGACGACATAGGAAAAACCATCCGCATAAGATACATACCGCTGGCTTTGCACACTGAAACTGGCAATCCGGTGGCGCGTCAACTGCGCCAGGCAAATGCGGCTGATCCCTTCCACCGCAAAGGTGAAGGAAGCATGCTCCATCACCGAATCGTGGCCCATATCCATCAGCCGCTGGATGAATGACGTTTGATCCTTTTCCCCGATGCGCTTTTTCAGTGTGTCCACATCCGCCCGGGAATAGCACAGCCGCGCCCCCAGGGCCACCAGCTCCTGCATATCGGCGGTATGGCGCAAAAGCGCTACCTTCAAATGGCACTGGGCCATGAAATTCCTCCTTGACGGTATCTTCAGAAAACGGTTTCCTCCGGCTGGGCCATACGGTACAGCTCCTGCAGCCTTTCATGGCGCCCGGTCAGATACAGGTATCCGATCAGCGTTTCCAGCCCTGTGGCCTGGCTGTAATCCGCCGGGTCCTGGTTCCTGGGCGCCGCGTGGCGGGGATGGGCGTTGCGGCCCCTGCGCACCATATCCGCCTCTTCCCCCGTGAGCTTGCCGTCAAGACGGTTCAGCGCCCGGGCCTGGGCCTGGGCGTTCACCTTTGCAATGGCGGCACAATGCATGTGGTGAAGGTTCTTCCCCGAATGGATCAAGCCGGTGCGTACCATCAGGTCCCAAACGGTGTCGCCAATATAGGCCAACTGCAGCGGGCTTAAAAGCGAAGCCTCCCGTTCCAGACCGCTTTTGGGTACCTCCAGCAATTCCTTCGCCTCCTGCGCATAAGTGATTTCATTATAACAGATACGTACCGCAAGTACAACGGCAGGCTTTTGGATTTCAAAAATCCGCAGGCGCAAAAGCCCTATGGCCTGCGGCCGGCAAACTTCCGCCCGGCAGCATGGCTCGAAGCCTGTTCCCGGCAGCACCTGAAAAGGCAAAGCCACTGGATATAAAGCGTTTCCCCAGGCGTGAACCCATGGCCCATGCCGGACATGCCCAGGGCCTTTGCCAGCCGCCCCGGGCCAAGCATGCGGCCAAGCCCGCATTTTCCCTCCCGCAATCCCGTGGCGACAAAGCGCTCATATGCATCCCGCTGACAGGGCGGCACATCCGGCTGCGCTTTTCTTTTCAAGTGCAGCATCACCACGTCCACGCCCGGCTTTGGATGGAAATCCTCCCGGCGGAAGTGATAGACGATCTTCAAATCAAATACCGGCTTTAGCATAAGGGAGCGCAGCGACTCCCGCGGGGTGCCCATAAAGCGCTTTGCCGCGCCTTTTTCCATGATGAGCCACGCTTCCGCCGGCGGATTTTTGCACAGGGCAAGCTTTTGCAGGATATTTGTGGTGATGCAAAAAGGAATGTTCGAAAAAATCTTGTAGCTGCCGGATGCGGGCAGGTCCCATTTCAAAAAATCCCGATGGTGCAGGTCAAGGTTTTCCGCCCCGCGAAATTTGTCAAGCAGCCTGTCATACAGCTTTTGATCCACCTCAACGGCGGTCACCTGCCGGCAGCTTTGCATAAGCCTGCCGGTGATATGCCCTTTGCCGGGCCCGATCTCAATCACGTGATCCCTGCTGCTTAAAGTGGTATTGCGGATCAGTCTTTGAATCGTCCTGGCACTGGTCAAAAAATTCTGGGATACCCAAACGGGGGGTGCCGTCCCCGCGTGCCTTCGCTGGACCATAAAAAATACACCTCGTTCAATTCTGTCAGGATTGAAAAAGGCGCACCAAACGATGGGAGCCGCGACAGCCCCCGTATCATCTGGCACACCTTATTTCCAAATCCTCCGAATGACACACATAGGTGTATATCCTCCAGCCCTATAGCTCCAAACGTACTGTATCATGAACGCGGTCGGCTGTCAATCACCAGGCGGGCTTTCAGCAGGGCACGTTCATGAAAGCTTGCGGGAAGGAGGCTTTTTGAAAAAATCCTCCTTCCCGCACCCATCCTTGAAAAACTTTCAAAGGGAGATATTATTCAATAGCCCCTTTGCCTCACCATTTGCTCGTAAGCATGGTCTTTAGGG
>JAEWWY010000480.1 GCA_023458835.1 Bacillota bacterium | reverse complement strand
CCTCCCCAAACAATTTCAGGATCGCGCCTACGGCAATGCTCCCGGCCACGCGGAGGTTGCCCAGCGCCTTGGCCCGGTCATCCATGTTCAGCGCGATGGCCCGGGGATCCTCTATACCCAGCTTTTCATCGCAGAGGATAAACCCGTTTTCGCAAAGCTCATCCTTATGCAATTCAACCGTTTCCCGGTTCATGGCGATGATGCCGTCGAACCGGCCGTTATGGCTGCGGACGGCCTCCGTACCAAACCGGATGGTGCAGAAGTTATGCCCGCCACGGATGCGGGACATAAAATCGCGCATTGTAAAAACGCTATACCCTGCTCTTTTGAGCAGCTTTTCCAAAATGGCCGCCGTGGTGTCGATGCCCTGTCCTGCGGCTCCCCCGATCAACAGATTGTACAACCTCATCCCTCCCATAGGTTATCCCGGCGAATGGACCCGGTTACCGCATTGTCCCGCCCATAAGAGCTTGTCTCCCATATTTCTCCACACTTCGCGGCTTTCCCTGCCAAACGCACTGATATATATATAATATCAGGAATGCATATATGAAACATGGGATATTTTTCTGCGCTTGCGGGCTGTTCATAAAACTGGCAGGCAAGCTTTCCTTGCACAAGCACAAGCCCGGGAAAATGACGTGTCATTTCCCCGGGCTATTTGTGATACCGCTCCCCCGCGCTGATCTTCGCGGCCCGGTAGATCTGCTCCAGCAAAAGTACCCGTGCCAACTGATGGGGAAAGGTCATCTTTGAAAGCGACATCCTTTCATCCGCACGGCTGACCGCTGCCTCGCCCAGCCCCAGCGAGCCGCCGATCATAAATACGGTGCGCTGATAGCCCCTTTGCGGCAGCTCCTGAAGGTGCTTTGCAAAATCCGCGCTGTCCCACTGTTTGCCGTCGATGCACAGCGCAATCACGTAGTCCCCCGGCCTCAAACGGCCAAGCAGCCTGCCCGCCTCTTTGTCCATCACCTGCCGGGAAAGCGCCCCGCTTTCCTCCCCCGGCTCCGGCTCGTCATTCAGCTCGATCTCCTCCACACGGCCATAGCGGCCAAGCCTTTTCAGATATTCATCCGCGGCCTGCCGCCAGTGCTTCTCCCTCAGCTTTCCCAGACAAAGAACAGCCGCCTGCATCGCGCCTCCTACCCGGGGCTTGGCCCCGGCCCCTGCCCCTGCTCAAAAGGTATATCCCCTGAGTATCCCATTTTCATGCCCTTCCGATTTGAAAAGGAATCCCTGGCATGCATTCCGCCCACGCTCTGTTTTCAGGATGGCATGAAACAGGCAGGCAGCTGTCAAACCGGAAAGATGCCTGGCACATACCAGGGCAGCAACAGCAAAAACAGAAGCGCCGCCAAAAAGATCACAGTCCTGAGGCTTTTGCGCGGCATGGAATATTCCTGGGGCACGGATACGGTTTTTTTCGCGCCGGCGGTTGCCATCAGCGGGCGGATCAGCAGCCAGAACGCAAAGGTTGCCATTAGCGCCATAAAGAGCACGCTGAGTATCGCCGGAAGCATGGGAGTGCCCTGCATGGCCTGTGCCTGAGCCTCTATATCCACCCCTTCCATCACCTTTCGAAAGTATATGGAAATGATCAGGGAGGCGGCATTATGGGAAAAGTGATAGAGCATGGGCAATTGCAGATTGTTTCGCCTCAGCGCCAGCAGCGTGATAATGAGCCCCAGCGCGATATGGGCGGGCAGCCCGGCCAGGGAGCCATGCATGAACGCAAACAACAATGACGCCAGCCATAGCGCCGCTTTGGGCGTAAGTTCCCTTTTCAGCCCCTCCAGCAGCGCGCCGCGAAAGAGCAGTTCCTCCAATATGGCAGGCATGATGCCCACTGCCGCCACCGCCAGTATGATCTGCGCGCCATTGATGGGCAGGGGCACATCGGGTGCCCAGATCGGTATATTCAATGCATCCAGCAGCATCACCCAAAGAGGTATGTACAATTCCAACGCCCATGCTCCGACAACAGCCGCCAGCACGGTGCGCGCAGCCGCGCCGAAAGAAGGATATGCGAGCTGCGTTTTCAATACCGGCATGTATCTGGGGCGGAACAGATAAATGAATGTAAATACCGGAATCCCAAATATGACGGCTCCATGGATCAGAGAAAAAGCATAATAGATTTCCGGCTGGCGAAGGGCCGCCTCATCCATCAGCCAGTTGATGCCGAACGTAAACCCGATCCGGAGCAGAACCGTGATCAGCAGCAGCACAAGCACGCTGCGCGCGCCGATGGTCTTCTCTAGTCTGGACAACCGGTTTCCCCCTTATTTTGTCAGACGCAGCGCTGCGCCTTTTCCATTCTGCCGTCCCTGATCACATATACGTTGCCCACCCGGTCCCGCCAGGCCATATCCACGGTCACATCCTGGCCGCAAACGAGGCCCGCGGAGGTACGCGCGCGGCAGGTGGTGCTGTATGCCAGCTCCGGCAGATTATTTTCGGCGCTCAGGTGCCCCAGCACCACGTGGCGCACGCCCGTCTGGGTAAGTGCCAGCACCGCCTCGGCGCAGGCGTCATTGCTCAGATGCCCCTTGTTGCCAAGGATGCGCTTTTTCAGCGACTGGGAGTAATGCAGATTCTGGCGGAGCATATCCGGGTCATGGTTGCTCTCCAAAAGCAGCAGGTCCACCCCGGCAAGCTGCTCCAGCACATTCTTGCGCATAATGCCCATGTCCGTGGCGGTAGCCACGCTGAAGGTGCTGTGGCTTAAACGGTAGCCCACAGGCTCCGCCGCGTCGTGGGGGATCAGAAAGGGCGTTACGCCGATCTCATCCACGTAAAAATCGGTGTCGGGGTAAAATTCCCGGCGGTTGCGCTGGCTGATGGGGCCCAGGGCCCGCTCCATGGCGTACCAGGTGCCGGGCGTGGCATAGATGGGCAGGTCAAACTTGCGGCTTAATATCCCGGCCCCCTTCACGTGGTCCGTATGCTCGTGGGTAACGAGGATGGCCGACAGGCTGGCGGGATTGACGCCAATTTGGCAAAGTGCCTCCACCACCGTTTTCCCGGGCAGGCCGGCGTCCACAAGCAGACGTGTCCGCTCTGTGGCCACGTACAGCGCATTGCCGCTGGACCCGCTGAAAAGGGGGCAGAAGATCATTTCCATCCGGCGTATCCCTCCCGAAAAAAACAAATGTGTTTTTCATTATATCGCGGTTTACAGGGTATGGCAATACAGCATATTGCGTTTTGTGAAAGCTTGGCGCATAATGACAGTATGAAAGCCAAGGAGGATACGCTTTTGCAGACATCCAGCCTGTGGGTCCGCATCATCAAAGGGCACCGCATCATCAAGCAATCCACCGCCCCCTGTACAAGGGACGATCCCATGGAGGCGCTGCAAACGGCGCTGAAGGAGCTGGACCTGTCCCGCCCGCTGTGGCTTGCAAAGAACCAGCGGGAATGGGAGGAGTTCGGCCAGACGCGTTTTACCCAGGAACACTTTATGGAAACCATCGGCTTTGAGCGGATGGAGATCGAATATATCAACCCCCTTGCTCCCAAGCAAAAAAGCCGCGATCCACGGAATGAGGCGTAAGGCATATATTTGAAAAGGGCGGCCCCGAGGCTGGGCGGCCCTTTTCAAATGCTTACCGGTAGTTGCTCTTCAAATACTGAAAGATCTGCCTGGCGACAGGCGCGGCAGATCCGCTGCCGCTCTCGCCCCTTTCCACGATCACGCTGATGGCGTAAGGCATATCAGGCTCGTCCAGAAAGCCCACATACCAGCCATGGACCACGTATTCCCCTTTGATCATGGTTTCGGCGGAACCTGTTTTGCCGGCTATTTTCAATCCCTCCACCTGGGCATTGACGCCTGTGCCGGATGCGGTTACGGTGCGCATGGCCGCTTTGACGGCCTTGGCAATATCCTCGGGCATCGCCCTTCTGTACACCTTGGGCGTATATTCCTTGCGCGTTACGCCGCTTTCATTCACTACGGCCTTGATGAGCCCCGGCTCCATCATCACCCCGCCGTTGGCCACCGCCGCGGCCACCATGCACATGTGCAGGGGCGTGGTCTCCACGTTCCCCTGCCCCGCACCGGACCATGCGATTTGCACCTTGTCCCGCCCTGTGGTGGGATAAACGCCGTTTTCCACCACCAGGTCCCGGAAAAGGAAGTTATCGTTGAAGCCGAAGGCCTCCGCCGTTTTGCGCAGCCGCTCATCCCCAAGCTCCAGGGCGATGGAGGCGAATATATTGTTGCAGCTCACCGCAAAGGCCTGGGTCAGCGTTTTTTCGTTATGCACCGCTTTGCCAAAGTCGGTGATCACCTGGTTCAAAACCGGAAGCTGCCCTGTACAAAACATCGTCCGCGTCTGAATATCCGGCAAATTGGCAAGCGCGCTGGCCATGGTAATGATCTTGAAGGTACTGCCCGGGGGATATTTGGCCTGAGTCACCCGGTTCCAGAAAGGCGTATTGGGATCATCCTCCGATACCGCTTTGACGTTGTTCGGGTCAAAGGCAGGCAGGCTGACCATGCCCAGCACTTCCCCGGTCTTATAGTTCATTACCACGGCAGCCCCGGCGGCTCCGTTGGGAAAAGCCTTCATCATGCCGGTGCAAAGGCGGCTGTCCACGGTGAGCGTCAGGTTGTCGCCTTTGCGGTCCTCCCCCCTGAGCAAAAGCACCAGCCGCTCCGCCAGGGTGGATTCAAAGCCTAAAAGATAGCTGGCCTTGAAGGATTCCACACCGTTGGCCACGTTCTTCTTTTCATCCCCCAGCAAATGCACCACAGCCCTGCGGCTTGCTTCGTCCGTTTGGTAAACACGATTGCCGTCCTTGGTGGTGGTAGCGATGACTACGCCGTTGCGGTCCAGAACGTCCCCGCGCAAGGCGGCGTCATTCAACTGCCTTGTATTGCCCCGGTGGGCGATCCACCGGCTTCCGTACATGATCACGCTATAGCCGCCATACACGGCCAGCAAGGAAAACATGCCCATCATCAGCAGGGCCAGAAGCCTGAAATTCATGCGCTGCTGTTTCACAGCCGTACCCCCTTAACCTTAGGAAGCATTCACACCCAGACGGGCCAGG
>JAEWWY010000479.1 GCA_023458835.1 Bacillota bacterium | reverse complement strand
CCGCGCCGCCGTGCTTGGCCAGCACCATGGTGATGGCCGCCGTCAGCGTCGTCTTGCCGTGGTCTACGTGACCGATGGTGCCGATGTTCACGTGCGGCTTCGTGCGTTCAAACTTTTGCTTGGCCATTTGAAATGTACCCTCCTTAAAACAAATCCGTTTTAAACCTTGCGGGCTTCGCCCGCCAAATGCGTTGCTGCTTTTTAGTCGCGCCGGCCTACGATCTTCTCCGCCACGGATTTGGGCACTTCCTCGTAGTGGTCAAACTCCATGGAGTACATGCCGCGGCCCTGGGTGCGGGAACGCAGGTCGGTAGCATAGCCGAACATTTCACTCAAGGGAACGAACGAGTGAATGGTTTGGTCTCCCATGCGGGCTTCCATTCCTTCGATACGGCCGCGGCGGCTGGAGATATCGCCGATGACATCGCCCATGTACTGCTCGGGGACGATGACTTCCACCTTCATCATAGGCTCCATCAGGCAGGGGTCGGCTTTGCGCACCGCCTCTTTGAATGCCATGGAACCGGCGATTTTGAAGGCTATTTCGGAGGAGTCCACATCATGGTAGGAGCCGTCCACCAGCACAGCCTTGAAGTCCACCACCTCGAAGCCCCCCAGGGGGCCGGAGGCCGAGGCTTCCCGGATGCCCGCGTCGACGGGGGCGATGTATTCCTTGGGGACTACGCCGCCCACGATTTTGTTTTCAAACTCGTACCCTTTGCCCGGCTCCTGGGGATACACCTCGATCCAGCAGTGGCCGTACTGGCCGTGGCCGCCGGTCTGCCGCACATAGCGGCCTTCGGCGCGCGCCATTTTGCGGATGGTTTCCCGGTAGGCCACCTGGGGCTTGCCCACAGTGGCTTCCACCTTGAATTCCCGCATCAGCCGGTCCACGATGATCTCCAGATGCAATTCGCCCATCCCGGCGATAATGGTCTGACCAGTTTCCTGATCCGTATAGGTCTTGAATGTGGGATCCTCTTCCGCCAGGCGGATGAGGGCCATGGTCATCTTGTCCTGTCCGGCCTTCGTTTTGGGCTCAATGGCCACGCGGATGACCGGATCGGGGAATTCCATGGATTCCAGAATAACCTGATTTTTCTCATCGCACAGCGTGTCGCCGGTAGTGGTATCCTTAAGCCCCACCGCGGCGGCGATTTCCCCGGCATAGACGGCGTCCACGTCTTCACGGTGGTTGGCGTGCATCCGAAGGATGCGGCCCATCCGTTCCCGCTTTTGCTTGGTGCTGTTCATGACATAGCTTCCGCTTTGCAAAACGCCGGAATATACGCGGAAAAAGGCCAGCTTGCCCACAAAGGGGTCTACCGCGATCTTGAAAGCCAGCGCGGAAAACGGCTCGCTGTCGTCAGGGTGTCGTTCCAGCTTGATCTCAGGATCAGTGGGGGATACGGCGCTTACGCTGTCGATGTCCAGGGGGCTGGGAAGATAATCCACCACGGCGTCCAGCATGGGCTGCACACCCTTGTTGCGGTAGGAAGTACCGCACAAAACAGGCGTCATCCGGCAGGCGATGGTGGTCTTGCGGATAGCATCCTTGATTTCCTCGGTGGTGAGCTCCTCACCATCGAAAAATTTTTCCATCAGCGCTTCATCGGTTTCGGCCACGGCCTCGATCAGGGCTGCGCGGCACTGGGCGGAGAGCTCCGCAAGCTCGGCGGGGATTTCTTCCTCCCGCACGTCCTTGCCATCGTCGTCATAATAGACCTCCGCCTTCATGGTGACCAGGTCGACGATGCCGCGGAACTGATTTTCGCTGCCGATGGGTAACTGAATAGGGATGGCGTTGGCGGAAAGCCGGTCGTTCATCATGTGCACGACACGGAAAAAATCCGCGCCGGTGATATCCATTTTGTTGACATAGGCCATGCGGGGCACATGATACTTGTTGGCCTGGCGCCAAACGGTTTCACTCTGGGGCTCTACGCCACCCTTGGCGCAGAATACGGCTACCGCGCCATCCAGCACGCGCAGGGAGCGCTCCACTTCCACCGTGAAGTCCACGTGGCCGGGGGTATCGATGATGTTGATGCGGTGCCCCTTCCACTGACAGGTGGTGGCGGCAGACGTAATGGTAATGCCGCGCTCCTGTTCCTGGGCCATCCAGTCCATGGTGGCTGCACCCTCGTGCGTTTCCCCCAGGCGATGCACCCGCCCCGTATAGAACAGAATGCGCTCCGTGGTCGTTGTCTTGCCGGCGTCAATATGCGCCATGATGCCGATGTTGCGCACCATGTTCAAGGGGTGACTTCTAGGCATTGTGGTACGTTCTCCTTTCTGAATGATGGAAAGCAGGCTGATTTCTTCGCGCTTTGGGCATCCTGTTTACCACCGGTAATGAGCAAACGCCTTGTTGGCCTCGGCCATGCGGTGCATTTCCTCTTTGCGCTTGACGGCGTTGCCGGTGTTGTTGGAAGCGTCCAGCAATTCTCCTGCCAGCCTTTGGGCCATGGTCTTTTCGCCGCGCTTGCGGGAAAAATCCACGATCCAGCGCAGTGCCAGCGTCTGCCTGCGCTCCGGGCGGATCTCGATGGGCACCTGGTAGGTGGCGCCGCCCACACGGCGGGCCTTTACTTCCAACTGGGGGGCAACGTTGGAAAGAGCGGCGGTGAAAACCTCATTGGCTTCCTTGCCGGTCTTTTCGGCGATGGCGGTAAATGCATCGTAGCAGATGGTCTGGGCTACGCCGCGTTTCCCCTGCGACATGATCTGATTGATAAGCTTGGTGACAACAGTGGTCCCGTATACGGGATCAGGCAGCACCTCACGCTGGGGTATAAATCCACGACGGGGCATGATTTTCCCTCCTCATGCAATGGCGGTCTGTTTGTCTTCACGCGCCGCCTGACGGCATGTCAGCATCATGCCATCCCCGCTATCTGTAGCGGGACGCGGTCCTTGGATCCCGGGCTTCCTGGCCTCCGCCGTTCCGTAGGAGGCATAATTCCCCGGCCCCTTGGCACCGCGCATTGGGCTGCTTGGGCCGATTACTTCTTGGGACGTTTTGCGCCGTACAGAGAACGGCCCTGCATCCGCTTGGCCACGCCGGCGGTATCCAGTGCGCCGCGGACGATGTGATAACGTACGCCGGGCAGGTCCCGGACACGGCCGCCGCGGATCAGCACCACGCTGTGCTCCTGAAGATTATGGCCGATCCCCGGAATGTAGCAAGTGCCCTCGATTTGGTTCGTCAGGCGGATTCTTGCTATTTTACGCAAGGCGGAGTTCGGCTTCTTGGGCGTGGTAGTTTTCACGCTCAGACAAACGCCGCGCTTTTGCGGGCAACCCTGCAAAATGGGCGCAGTCGACTTGTTGACGACCTTTTCCCTTCCCTTGCGGATCAATTGATTGATCGTGGGCATGGAAGCACCTCCTGGAATGATATCTATAACGCCTCCGCAACCCTCGGAAGCCTATAGGCAAAAATGTCAGCGCAAAAGCCCGGCTGCGGCCGTATCCACTTCGATGCGGCAGGCCTGCCCCAATTGCGCCATGGTCTTGATTACCGTAACGGGCACCTGGGCCGTTTCCGCGGCGGTGCGCACCCTGCGGTAGATGAATTCATCCGCATCCTCCGCCACGAATACACGGGCGACCTTCCCGCTTTGAAGCGCCCGCAAAAGCTGCTTGGTGCCTACCACCCGGCCGGCGGGATTTTTCAGCTCCTCCAGCATGTGAGCTACTCCTTTTCAAGGAAATTTCAGGCATGCTTTTCCCAAAAAAGCATGGGAAAACATCGTCTGCGGACAACCACATAATCATATCACCGTTTTCCTTTTCTGTCAATCCATCCTTTCCAAAAGGTTTCGGCGTATTTTGCATCCCGCCGGGAGAAACTTGGATCAAGCTATGATTCAAGGAGGTTTCCTCATGCGCGCCCTTTGCCTGTTTCTTTCATGCCTGATGCTTCTGGGCCTGCTTTCGTCCTGCGCATCCACGCCGGATGCGCAAGCCGAGCTTCTGCCCTCGGTTTCACCCAAGGCAGGCACCCCGTCCGGTTCCGCTCCCGCCCAAAAGCCCGCGATGCCCTCCAAGCTTACAAAGACCAATAAAAACGGCGTACCGATTCTGCAGGTATATGTAGTAGAAGACAAATCCGTCAAGGAGATGGATCTGGAGACCTATCTTCAGGGCGTGGTCGCCGGTGAAATGAAAAACGACTGGCCGCTGGAGGCGCTTCGCGCCCAGGCCATCCTTGCCCGCACCTTTGTTTTGAAGTTCACCACCGAAAAGGAAAGCAAGTATAAGGGCGCGGATGTTTCCACCGACATTGAGGAAGCACAGGCGTACAGCGCCAAGGAGATCAATGACCGGGTGAAACAGGCGGTGGAAAGCACCCGCGGCATGGTGCTGGCCTCAAACGGCGAGTTCCCCTATACCTGGTTCCACGCCCATTCCGGGGGCAAAACAGCACTGGCCAAGGAAGGCCTGGCCTATGAAAAGGAAGAGCCGCCCTATACCCAGAGCGTTCCCGGCCGGGAAAGCAATGATGCGCCCCCCGACGCAAAGGCTTGGGAAGCGTCCTTCTCCGAATCCGAATTCCTGACGGCCTGCAAAAAAGCCGGCGGCAAGCCCACCTCCGCCAAGGAAATCTCCATTTCCAAACGGGGCGAAAGCGGCCGGGCCCTGACGCTCTCGGTGGGCGGGGTGGAAGTGAGCGCGCCTGAATTGCGCATTGCCCTGGACAGCACAAAAATGCGTTCCACCTTCCTCACCAGCCTCGCCTATGAAGGCGGGAAGATCAAGATGGCCGGCAAGGGCTACGGCCACGGGGTAGGCATGCCCCAGTGGGGCGCCTACGGCCTGGCCGAAGGCGGCATGAAGGGCGAAGAAATCGTGATGCAATATTTCAAGGATGTGCAAGTGGTTTCCATGTGGTGACGCGGCCCGGATAAGCGCACAG
>JAEWWY010000478.1 GCA_023458835.1 Bacillota bacterium | reverse complement strand
ATGGTGCCCACGGCCAGCAGCGCGCAATCCGCCCCGTCCAGCATTACTTCCCACCTTCCGGGCGTGAAGGAAGTCAAGGGGTATTCCTCCAGGAGGACGGATTTTCTGGGATAGCGGATGGCGCAGGGGCCCTTTATCGTCTGTGTCCACTCCATCATCAGGCGCAGCTCCTGCTCATCCCTTGGGGCCAGCAGCGTAATGTTCGGCATATGGCGCAAATAAGCGATATCATAGATGCCATGGTGGGTGGCGCCATCGTCCCCGGCCAGCCCGGCTCTATCCAAAAGGAGGCATACGGACAGATTTTGCAAGCAAATATCATGCAGAACCTGGTCATATCCGCGCTGCAAAAAGGTGGCGTATACCGCAAAATATGGCTGCATGCCGCCGGAAGCCAGGCCTGCCGCCAGCGTGACGGCGTGCTGCTCGGCAATGCCCACATCCAGCATCCTTTCGGGGAAGGCTCCGGCGAAAAGGTGCATCCCTGTGCCGCCCGGCATAGCGGCAGTAATGACGATTGTTTTTTCCTCCCGGGAAGCCGAGCGTATAAGCTCCTGTGCCGCAATTTCCCCGTAGGAGGGGCGGCCGGGCTGCTTGCGCATTTCGCCGCTGTCCATAAAAAAAGGCGGCGTGCCATGGAATACCTCGGGCCTCTTCTCCGCCTGATGGTAGCCATGTCCTTTGCGGGTGATGCAATGAATCAATACCGGCTCGTCAAAATCCTTGGCCCTGGCGATGGTAAACTCCAGGTTTTGCAGGTTGTGGCCGTCGATCGGCCCCAAATAGTGAAAACCCAGCGCAGCAAAAAACCCTTCATCCACCACCAGCCCTTTGAGGGCGTTTTTGATGATGGTCAGGAAGCGGTGAATTTTGGGCCCGGCCACAGGAAGCCGTTTCAGGCTGTTCTCCACGGCTTTTTTGGCCTTGTTCCAGCCCCGGCTGGCACGCAGGTTCGTAAGATGCGTAGCCAAAGCGCCAACATTGCGGGAAATGGACATTTCATTGTCGTTCAAAATCACGATCAGCCGCGTCTTGCTGTTGCCCGCATCGTTCATTGCCTCATAGCAGAGGCCGCCCGTCATCGCGCCATCGCCCACGATGGCCACCACATGATGGCTTTGTCCCTGCATATCCCTGGCGCGGGCGAAGCCCAGCGCCGCGGAAATGGCGGTAGAGGCATGTCCCGTTTCAAAGCAGTCGTACCGGCTTTCCTCCCGCTTGGGAAAACCGCTGATGCCGCCATACCGGCGAAGCGTGGAAAAAGCCGCATACCTTCCGGTGAGCAGCTTGTGCACATAGCTTTGATGACCCACGTCAAAAAGGATCTTATCCTCCGGAGCGTTGAACATGCGGTGGACAGCCATGGTCAGCTCCACCACACCCAGGTTGGAAGCCAGATGCCCGCCATTGCGGGCCACCGTCATCACGATCTCCTGGCGTATTTCTTCCGCCAGCTTCGTAAGCTCCTCATAGGAGCAAAGCTTGATATCGGCGGGTGTCTTTATTTGAGAAAGATGTACCATAGTACTCCTTGTTTCCCATATTTAGCCTAAGGCCTGTCCAGTATAGCATAAGATTGCTGCGGGGAGCAAACATCATAAAAAAGCCGGCGCGGATTGTCCTGCCGGCCTTTTTGCGCCGATTATTCGAACCTGCGGACGTAGGCGCCGATGACAGGAAGCTGATAGGCAAGCCCCCTGTAGGCATGAAGCCCCATTTGCACCTTCAGGTAGATCGTCACCAGCAGCAGCGCCGCAAACAGCAGCCAGAAAATGACCGCGATGATGATGCCCAGGAATGGAATGATACGGAACAGCGTTCCTACGATCAGCAAAACCACCGACACGCTTAAAAAGCCGCCGGTCAGCGCAATGGACTGAACGGATATTCGCCTTACCGCGTCGCTGCGCCGGTCGGCCACATACAGGAAAAAGGCCAAGACGCCGCTAAAGGCTGCCAGCGTGCAGGTGAGGTTGATAGCCTGGCTGGTGGATACGAGCTCCGGTTCCTGCGGCTCCTGATCATAGAGCGGTTCCTCATAAGGCTGTTCCCCATAGGCAGGCTGCTCTTCGACGTAGGGCTGATCCTCCTCATAGGGCTCCTGGTCGTCATACACCTCCTGCGGCTCCTCCTCATAGGGCGGCTCCTGCCGTCCGTATGCCTGATAGGAAGTCTGGGGGTATGCATTGCGCTGCGTACGCCGCATAGGCTGCCTCACTTTCCCAAAGGCCCGGCGGCCAGCTTTCCGCCGCCCTTGGCCCCTGCTTTTCCGCCCAACTGGACGTTTTTTAGTATATCTGATGTAAAGGCATAGCTGTTATCGTTTTTCTCCCGGTAGGCCCTCATGGCGAATTGCACCATTTCATCAATGAGCGCCGTATAGTTAACACCGCTTTTCTCCCACAGATAGTAAGCCATGGAACCGGGGATCGTGTTCACTTCGGTCACATACAGCTTCTCTGTTTCCACATCATACATGTAATCGATACGGACTACGCCCTTTAAATCCAGCTCACAGAAAATATCCTTCGACAGGCTTTGAATATGGTCCCGCAGGCTGTCCTCTATGGGGGCCGGGACTACCCGGGCCAGGGAGGCCATGCCCTTGCCGCCTCCTCCGCCCTGCAAATATTTGTTCGCAAAGGACAGCAAGGCGCCTGAGGTAACGGGCATTTCCAGCACGGAAGCCTCCATTTCGGTATCGAATCCGACTACCGAGCAATTCAGCTCAATGGGATTTGTCAACCCCTGCTCCAGCAGCACCCGGCGATCGTACACGAATGCCAGTCCCAGCGCTTCTATCAGTTCCTCCCTGTTTTCCGCCCGGCTGACGCCAATGGAGGAACCCAGGTTGGAAGGCTTGGCATATACGGGATAGCCGATCTCCTTTTCGATTTTTTCCAGCACCTCATCACGGCTGGTTTTAAACTCCTGCCGGGAGAACCAAATGCCGGGCAGCACCGGGAAACCGGCGCCATGAAAGTGCCTTTTCATAATGATCTTGTCCATTCCTACGGCGGAGCCGGCCACGCCGGGCGAGGCGTAGGGCAAATTGGCCATCTCCAACAGGCCCTGCAGGGTTCCATCCTCTCCGTGCATGCCATGGAAAACGGGGATCACGCACTCAAGCCGGGCAACCACCCGCTGCTTTGTCCCGCCCAGAAGCCCTTTGCTTTGCTCAAAGGCAAGCAAGGCGCCCGATCCCGGCGTCATATCCAGAGAAACGCGGACAAGCCCCTTTTGTTCCTCTTTGAAAGGCGTGTATGCGCTCATGTTCTTAAGCGGTTCTCCCGTATACCACACGCCTTGCATGCTGATATAA
>JAEWWY010000477.1 GCA_023458835.1 Bacillota bacterium | reverse complement strand
GCATCCCAATGTAAGCCCCAAAACGCTGAAAAAGGTCAACGATGCCATCAACAGCCATAAATACGCCCCCAGCTCTGTGGCCCGGGGGCTGGAAAAGGGCAAAACGGGGATCATCGGCATCATCCTGCCGGAGGTCTCCAACCCCTATTATGCCAGGCTTTACTGCGCCGCCGATGATGAGGCCCGCCGCCGCGGCTATTCCGCATGGCTGCACCAGCTTCCCCACAGCCATCCATTTGTGGAGCGGGAGGTAGTGGAGCAATTGATCCGCCGGCGGCTGGACGGGGCGTTTTTCATGGGCGGCATTGTGGAGTCCCAGCATGAGGATCTGCCCGCGGCCATTTCCGAGCTGCACAAATACATGCCCGTAGTGGCCATCTGCCCGCCCATCGAGGGGCTGGAATGCATCTGCCTGTACAATGACTTGGCTACCGCCATCCATCAGGCGGTGCAGCACCTGCATATGCTGGGCCATGAGCGCATCGCCTTCATCGGCGGTTCCTCCATGGTGCGCAATTCCGGCGCCCGGGGCCGCGGCTTCCTGGACGCGCTGGCCGAATTGAACCTCAAGGATGACACGGCCTACCACCACGAGGGCGGCTATACCGCCGAAGCCGGGGAAATCGCGCTGCTGAAGCTGCTTACCGGCCTTCCCAAAGAAAAATGGCCCACCGCCATCATCGCTTTTAACGACCTGGTGGCCCTGGGCGCCATGAAACAACTGGCGCTGATGGGCATCTCCGTTCCCCAGGATATGGCGATTATCGGCTGCGACAACGCCTTCTTCTCCCCTTACTTAAGCCCGCCGCTGACCACCATCGACCTGCACCCCGAGGAGCATGCCAGAAGCGCCATTACCGAGCTTTTGACCGCGGTGGAAAACCCCGTGGCTCCCTACAGCCTCATGCGGGATGCCACGCTGGTCATACGGGAATCCTGCGGCGTGAAGCTTGGCAGGCGAATTGTGAAATAGGTTCTTTCCCGGGGTATGCCGCAAGGGCATGGGTGCTTATTGGCCGGACGGCATTTCCCGGTGAGGCCATATTGGACTGGCGGCCCGCTCGTCAAGGCGCCTTGTCAGGCTGTAGGTAAAGGCGGTAAAATGCTTCTGCCAGAACCGGCTGCCATAGATATTGAAGGATTCATAGTCCACCCCCAGCCGCGCAAAGCCGTTTTCCCGAAGCCAGCCCACAATCGCCTGAAGGATCGCCGCTCCGCAGCCCGAGCGCCGCAAGCCGCTTTTGACATACGCGCCGCAGATGTTCATGGACCCTTCGTCATCGGACGCAAAGGTTTCGCCGCCATGGCGGAGCATCATATAGGCCACAGGCGCGCCGTTTTCAAATGCCGCCCAAATGTACTGCCCTTCTTCCTCCAGCCAGGCGCGCAATTTCTCCAGGGTGCAATCCTCCTGCACATGCATGAACATGGGCGCGCTTTTGTAATACCGCCAATGCTCCCGGTGCAAATCAAGCAAACCCCCGGCATCCTCAGGCTTGATCCTAAGGATATCGCGCATTTCCTTCCCGCCGGCGGGGATATCGTCCAGCGGTCGGACGGCATCTACGCAGCGCAGGCCGAAATCCTGCCAGAACCAGGCGTTCACCGCCTGATCGTCATGGGCATACATGGTGATCACATGGGAAAGATGACCCTTGCGCGCCCATATGTCCGATGCTGCCGCGTACATCAGGTGATACATGGACTGCCTGTCCCGCCCCTTTGCACCGTGGCCGTATATCGGGATGTATATGCCACGGCTTGTGCCGAAGAGCTCCCCCACCGCCATACCGGTCAGAAAGCCCTGCAATCCGCCTTCCTCCACTGCGGCGACACCCAGGCCGTTCCCGGCAAGCTCCGATGCCATCCGGCCAAAAAACCCGGCATCGCCCCTGTCCGGAAGAACCGGCACCTTGGCACGCTCGGCTTGGTATGCTTCCCACAGCAGTTCCCCGGCTTCCCGGATATGGCACTTCTCAAAAGGAACGATCATCCTGCTTCCTCCAGCCTTACATCCCCAGCGCTGCGCCCTTATCGAACACATGCTTCATGGCATGGTACATTTCACCGTACATGGAAAATCCATCCCGGTAGGCTGCCTGGTTTTGCGGGTCCGGCAGCGTTTCTTTTTCTACCTTTAAAATAGATACCGCCTCGTCAAAATCCCGGAAGATGCCCGCGCCCACCCCCGCCGCCATG
This sequence comes from Bacillota bacterium, assembly GCA_023458835.1. Classification (GTDB taxonomy): domain Bacteria; phylum Bacillota; class Clostridia; order Christensenellales; family Aristaeellaceae; genus JAEWAH01. Next base: position 2,186 of record JAEWWY010000477.1, on the reverse strand, counting down.
GCCGCGCCGAAAGCGCCGCCCTCGCCGGAGGCCGACAGCGTATACACCGGCAAACAAAACACATCGGCCAGTATCTGCCGCCACAAAGGCGAAACCGAGCCGCCGCCGGATACGATCACTTCGCTGCCCGGGATGAAGGAGCAGATGACATCCGCCACCTGCCTGAAAGCATAGGTGACCCCCTCCATCACGGCGCGGGTGACATCGCACCGCCGCGTGCCCAGCGTCAGCCCGTAGAACATGCCCCGGGCGTTGGGATCGGGATAAGGGCAGCGCTCCCCGGAAAGGTAGGGCACAAAGATCACGCCATTGGCGCCGGACGGCGATTTGGAAGCGCTTTCCCCCATCACCTCATACACGTTCCGGCCCGTTCGGGCCGCCAATTCCGCATCATGCTCGCAGAGCACGTCCCGGTACCAGCGGTACGCGCCCCCCGCCGTCAGGTTGCAGCCAAAGGCATGATACGTATGGGGCGCGTTGTTGCAGAACATTTGCAGCTTTCCGCCGGGATTGGGGTAGAACCTGTCCAGGCCCATGGACACGTTCCCGGCGGTGCCGATCACCACGCCGATCCTGCCGGGCTTGATCAGCCCGGAACCCGTGGTCTGGATCACCGCGTCGCCGCCGCCCATGTATACCTCGAGGCCTTCGGGCAATCCCGTTTGCTCCGCCGCCTCCCGGGTCACATAGCCGGCCAGGCCGATGGATTCCCCCACGGGCGGAAAGATGCTCCGGGGCAGGCCCGCGATGGCGATCAGCTCCTCCGACCATGCCCGGCCGCGCGTGTCAAAAAAGCCCGTGCCGGAGGCCTCCGACACATCCATGGCGATCTCCCCGCAAAGAAGATACCGGATGTAATCCTTGGGGCAAAGGAATACGCGCATCCGCTCAAAGCTCTCCGGCTCCTCTTCACGGAGCCATAGAAGCTTGCCTCCCGTATAGCCGGAAAGCATGGTGTTGTTTGTATATAAAAGCAGGCTGTCCAGCCCCCCGGCCTTTTCTATCAGCCGGTCGCACTGGGGCTGGCTGCGCTGGTCGCACCACAAAAACGCCGGACGGATGACACCGCCTTCCTTGTCCAGCGCCACAAGCCCGTGCATCTGCCCGGAAAAGCTTACGCCTTTAAGATCATCCTTTGAAACGCCCGCTTTGGACAAAATCGTATGCAAGCCGTGCTTCACAGCCTCCCACCAATCACGGGGATGCTGCTCCGCCCAGCCGGGCCGGGGCGTATACAGGGGATACTCCTGGGTGGAAGAGGCGGCGACGGTTCCCTCCCTATCCATCAGGATGCATTTTGCGCCGGAGGTCCCTATGTCGATGCCGATGAGATATTGCTTTTTCATGATCGTACCCCTTGGCCATACCGGATGCCTTCCGGCAGATTTCCCCTGTATCGTATCATAAGTTCAAGACGCATACAAGGAGATGCTATTGCCTCCATCGTATGATATAATAGGAAACAAGCAAGCGGATACAGCCCCATTTCAAAAGAATCAGGTGAGCATATTGCATGTAAAAAACGTTGCGGCCTTCGCGGGAAAGATCCGGGAGAACATATCCAAGGTCATCATCGGCAAAGAGGAAGTCATCGACCTGATGCTCTGTGCATTGATCGCCAAGGGCCACGTGCTTTTGGAGGATGTGCCCGGCACCGGCAAAACGGTGATGGCCCGGAGCCTGGCAAAATCCATCTCCTGCAATTTCTCCCGCATCCAGTTCACCCCCGACCTGATGCCTTCCGATATCACGGGCGTCAGCGTGTACAAGCCCGCCACCGGCGCTTTTGAGTTCAAGCCCGGCCCGGTGTTCACCAATATCCTGCTGGCGGATGAAATCAACCGTGCCACACCGCGCACCCAGGCGGCCTTGCTGGAATGCATGGAGGAGCGGCAGGTGACCGAAAGCGGCGTGACCCACACGCTCTCCGCTCCTTTTCTGGTCATCGCCACGCAAAACCCGGTGGAGATACAGGGCACCTTTGCCTTGCCCGAGGCGCAGTTGGACCGCTTTTTGATGCGGCTGAGCATGGGCTATCCCACAAATCAGGAGGCCGTGGCCATCCTGAACCGTTTCCTCGCGGAAGACCCCATCGCCCGCCTGGATCCTGTGGCTGAAAGAGAGGAATTGCTGGGCGCCCAGGCCGCCTTGTCCTCCGTCACGGTATCCCCGCCGGTGATTGCATA
>JAEWWY010000476.1 GCA_023458835.1 Bacillota bacterium | reverse complement strand
AATCAAGGAAGAATATGTCATCGACCTGCCCCGGCCACGAAATTATACATCAGAGGATTTTTTGATGCTGCGCAATCTCATCACCCAAAACATGGACAAAGTGCTGTAGGGGAGGGGGAAAAGGGGGATGCAAGGAAAGCCGAAGGTTCAGGTGACCAATCTGACCAAGCGCTTCGGAGACCTGCTTGTACTAAACAGTGTGTCATTCGATGTTGCCAAGGGCGAGTTTTTGTGCGTGGTGGGCCCCACCGGCTGCGGCAAGACCACCTTTTTGAACAGCCTCACCAAGCTGTATGAGCCCACCTCCGGGCAGATCCTCATCGACGGGGAACCGGTAGACCTTAAAAAGCACAACGTGTCCTACATCTTTCAGGAAAACTCCACCATGGACTGGCTGACCGTGGAACAGAACGTCGGGTTTGGCCTGGACATCAAAAAAAAATCCGTCCATGAAAAAAAACAGGTGGTGGACGAGGTTCTGGAGATTGTGGGCTTGAAGGAATACCGTAGATACTATCCCTGCGAGCTTTCCGCCAGTATGCTGCAGCGGGTGGTGATCGCAAGGGCGTTTGCCACCAAACCCGAGCTCCTGCTGATGGATGAGCCTTACGGGCAGCTTGACATCGAATTGCGCTTCAAGCTGGAGGATGAATTGATCGCCCTGTGGCAGCGCACCGGGACCACCGTGATCTTCATCACGCATAATATTGAAGAGGCTGTTTACCTGAGCGAAAATATTCTCGTGCTTACAAACAAACCCACCACCATCAAGGAATTGGTGCACAATGACCTGCCGCGCCCGCGGGATATCACCAGCCAGGAGTTTGTGGCGGTGCGCAACCATGTGACCGACCTGATCAAGTGGTGGTAAAAAGGGGGACTTGCATATGAAGCCGAACGTCGTATTGATCAACTGTGATGATTTGGGCTACGGGGATTTGGGCTGCTATGGCTCTGCCAAAAACGACACGCCGTATCTGGATGCTCTGGCGCGGGAGGGCATCCGGTTCACCGATTTTTACATGGCCTCCCCTGTCTGCTCCCCCTCCCGCGGCGCGCTGATGACCGGATGCTATCCACCCAGGATCGGCTTTGGGGACTTTCACGGCGAGATCGTCCTGTTTCCGGGGGATGATATCGGGCTTCATCCCAGTGAGGTTTCCATGGCGCGGATGCTTAAGGATGCCGGATACCGCACGATGCACGTGGGGAAATGGCATTGCGGCGATCAGGCGGAATTCATGCCCACCAGCCATGGCTTTGACGATTACTATGGGCTGCCCTTCAGCAACGACATGGCGATCTCCGAAAAGAACCGCCGGTTCCCGCCCCTGCCGCTGGTGCACGGAACAGAGGTGATACAGCAGCAGCCGGATCAGCGAAGCCTGACGGAGCGCTATACGGAAAAAAGCATCGAATTCATACGGGATAACGCGGACAGGCCGTTTTTCCTGTACCTGGGGCACATGCACGTGCACTTGCCGCTTTACGCGCCGGAGCATTTTGTACATAAATCCCGCAACGGCGATTACGGCGCGTGCGTCATGGCCATCGACTGGTCCACCGGCGCCATCGTGGAGGCGCTCAAACGCTACGGCGTATATGAAAATACCCTCATTATTTTCACCTCGGACAATGGCTCCCGCAACGACTTTGGGGAGAGCAACGGCAGTCTGCGCGGCGGGAAGCGGGAAACCTGGGAGGGCGGCCAGCGGGTCCCCCTGATTGCCCATTGGAAAAATACCATCAGGCCGGATGTATGCGGCGAGCTGATCACTTCGCTTGACTTGTTTCCCTCGCTGGCGGCAATCTGCGGGGGAGTGGTCCCCCAGGACAGGGTGATTGACGGGATGGATTTGTCCGGCCTCCTCCTGGGGCGGGAGAAGAAGTCTCAAAGAGACTCGTTCTTCTATTACCTGTGCAACACGCTGGAAGCGGCCCGGGTGGGCGACTGGAAGCTGCATGTGGCAAAGCCCAGGATCTCGCGGGAAACGGAGGATGTGACGCGGGACGCTTCCGCCATCCCCAAGCCGGAGATTGATGACGACGTGGAGGTAAAGGAGCTGTACCACCTGCGGGAGGACCCCTCCGAAAGCAACAACCTGTATGAACAGCACCCGGACATTGTGGCGATGATCCTGGAGAAGATCAGGCTTTGCCGCGAGGATATCGGCGATAGGTTTACCGGGACGCAGGGGAAGAACATCCGCCCCATCGGAAAGGCAAGCAATCCCAAGCCGCTGACTGTATACGATGAAACATACCCCTATATCGTTGCCATGTATGACAAAACGGAGGTGGGGTGATCATCCCCCGGCCGGGCATGTCAATGAAACAAAACCACCGGCGAAGCCGGTGGTTTTGTTTCATTGGAACGCAGTATCGTTTTGGCGGCATTAGGCCTTTGGCGCGGCCGTGCTGTTGCCAATGACCAGCGTGCCGGGGAACATGACCTTTTGGAAAGCGCGCTCCCGGCCGCGGGAAATCATCTGCATAAGCAGCTCCACAGATTTTTGGCCGATTTCGCCTTCCTTTTGCTTGATGTGGGTAATGATTTGCTTGCCGCCGAATGTATTGGGCGCGTCAAAGCAGAGGATAGACAGGTCCCGGGGCACGGACAGCCCCATTTCCTGGGCGGCCGCCTGCACCAGCATGGCGATGTTGTATTCGGCGGCGAAAACGGCTGTGATTTCAGGATGCATCTGAAAATGGCGGACGAGGCTGCGTATGTCGGCCTCGATCATATCGGGGGTGTTCCTGGTGGGCAGCGTGGAGCATAGCTCGGTAAACCACAGCCTTCGGTTCCTGGAAACATTCCGCTCCGTCAGCGCTTTTGAAAAACCCTTCACCCGGTCCTCCAGGGTGCTGGTCTGCACCTTGTTGGGGGATACCCAGGCAATATTCCGGTGCCCCAGATCCAGCAGGTATTCGGTGGCGGTTTTCGCACAGGCCTCATTGTCCGTGCCGACAAAGCTGCCGTTGATGCCCGGATACAGCCGGTCCAGGATGACGATGGGAAACCCCTCAATGATCAGCTTGAGGATGCCCTCATTATAATATTCGCCATGAAGCGGCATGACGGCAATACCGCCAACACCCAGAGCCGTCAGTTCAACGATGCATCTCTTTTCCGTTGCCAGGTCGCCGCAGGAACGCTTGAGGATGAAGGAGCAGCCGTGCTGGTCACAGGCCTGTCCGATTCCGTATATCATTTCAATGCCGAAGGTGTCGGAAAAATCGGGCATGACCAGGCCCAGCAGCGTCCCCTTGCCTTCCGGCGGAGCAGGCGGGACAGCCGCGGATTGCGCCTTTTGCACGACGGAGCCCCGCCCCTTGGTACGGGTGATGATCCCCTCCTGGGAGAGCATATCCAATGCCCGCTTGCTGGTGATTCTGCTTACCCGGTAACGCTGGCATAGCTCCTTTTCGGTGGGCAGCATGGAGCCCACGGGATATTGGTTGCAGTTGATCTCCTGCAGCAGGGTATCATATATCTTCTGATACATATGCAGCTTGTCCGTCATGGCCTAACCCCTTTCATAAAAGCATTATAAATGATATGTCATTGGTTTGCAAGCATCGTTTTTTATGGTATCGCCATCAATATGACATATCATTATTTTTGAAAATGGATCCAGGCAATCCAAGACGGTGAAAAAAATATAGAAGTTAGTGAAAAAATGATTGACTTTCCCACAGCATAGTGATAATCTTAATGTAAATAGAGGCATGCGGGGCGCGTGCAATAGCATATTATGTTATATATTCCTCAAAAATGATATATCTTATTTATAAAGCGCATATCAACCTTATCCGGCCATGCACCGGCTCTTTGGTCTTATCCGCCGCAGGCCGTCCGGTGC
>JAEWWY010000475.1 GCA_023458835.1 Bacillota bacterium | reverse complement strand
CGGTGCGGGAGGCCAGAAGCTGCAGCTCCTTGAAAACAGGCTGCAAATGGGGGCTTTTACCTTCAAACAGCGCGTTGAAAAGGCCAGTCACAGCCTTGCCGCAGGCTACGCCCACCTGTTCGTTTTGATAGCGGTACACGATGTTGTAGCAGGCGGTATCCCCCTCCTGGCGGGTGATGCCATAGCCCACGTTGTAGCCCAGCATATTTTGCAGCTCCAAGATCGCATGCTCCGCCGCGTGGCAGGGATAGGTGCCCTCTTGAAGGCGCTTTATAAACCCGCCGTCTTCCCCAATGCCACAGCGGTGGGTCTTCAGGCCGGGAAACAGGGAGACCAGCTTGTCGTTGAAGCCGTCCACCTTGCTGGTAGGGCCGTGCTGTTCCTCCGTAAGTTCCACCGTCAGCTTGATAACGGGCCGCATACAGTATACGTTGCGGCCTTTGAAGATGCGGATATCCTTGATGTCCACGCGGCTGCGCCTCCCGGTTTATGATGATGGCGTGATGATGGTACGGGTCTTCATATCGTAGCCGTGGCCCCTGGGCAGCACGTGCAGCGTCACATGGGCAATGGCCAGGATCTCATCGGGCTTGAGCTCGGATACGTTGGCATAGCTGATGTCCCTTCCGTCGATTACGGTGACGGCGTTTGTCCCCAGCACCTGAAAGCGGCCGTCAGGGTGGACGTGGATGGCCGTATCCTCATCAATGCCCACCCCCAGGGTATGGGGGTTTTCGGCCACTGCGCACAGCAGCCTTCCAAGGCGCCCCCGCTGCGCAAAATGCTGATCCACAATCACCTGCTCCAACAGGCCCAGGCCCGGGGCCATCTTCAGGGTACATTTGCGGGCCGGGTCATTGCCGAGCCCATCGGTGATCATGGTGCTGCATACCACCGAAGCCCCGGCGCTGGTGCCGGCCACCAGCGCGCCGCGCAAATATGTTTCCTGCAGCGCCTGCTCGGATTTGGTCCCACCCAAGATGCTGGTGATGCGGAGCTGGTCGCCCCCGGTGAAGAAGATGCCTGTGGCATCCCCGATCATTTGGACGAAGGCGGGATCATTGGCTTCCTTGCGGGTCTGGATGTCGGCCACTGCTACCTGCCCTATCCCAAAACCGGTAAAAAGAGAACGGTATGTATCGCCAAGCTCCTTGGGCTTCATGCTGGCGGTGGTAATGATCACCATCCGTCCGTTTTCTCCGCCGGAGCTTTGGGCGGCCGCGTGAAGTATTTCCTTGGCGCCCTGCTTATCTTCCGCGCCGCCGATTATCATCAGGTTTCCCTGCACCTTCCCACCCATGGCAGCCTCCTGTCTTATCCTTATGACATTCTCCCCCGGCGCTTATGAAACATACGGTCTTGCGCACCGGCCCGCGATTTGTCCGGCTATTCATATTTTCCCTTCATCAGGCAAACGCCGTTCTTCACGGCGGACTTCCCGCCCAAAATCAGGTGGACGATAGACAGGTCGTCCTTTTTCAGCATGAGGATGTCCGCGTCGCTGCCGGGCGCCAAAACACCTTTCCTGGGATGCAGCTTCAGCCGGGCAGCCGGGTTGTGCGTTACCATCATCAGCGCCGTGGAAAGGGGAATGTTTTTTTCACGCACGCAGGACACCACGTCATGGTACAGGCTATAGGCATGGCCCCTTCCATCCGGGCTTTGGGGGTTGCTGCCCCCCGCGTCGGAGGAAAAGGTGATCTGCTCCTTTTTTATTCCGCCTTCCAGCAGCAGCCTTGCCGCTTCCGGCAGCGTGTGGCCTGTTTGATCCGTTTCCCCGGCGGTCAGGTCCAGAAAGCCGCCTTTGCGTCCATACCGCATCGCATCCTCAAACAATTTCTTGTTGCGGTTCAAATGCGTGGGCACGAACATGCTGATGGGGAAGTTGCTTTCTTCAACCAGGTCGGTAAGCGGAGCCAAGCCTTTTTTGCCGTCGCCTACATGCATGTGGAGGATGCCTGCCTTGCCTCCGATCATGCCGCCCAGCTTTACCTCCCAGGCCAGTTCCCTCAGCATTTCCAGGCTGGGGTGGGAGGAACGGTAGTCGGAGATGGCCACCTCACCGGCGCCTACCACCTTGTCCACAAAAGCGATATCGTGAAGCACCCTACCTGTCAGGGTATCGGTGGGCAGGCCATAGCTGCCGGTATAGATCACCGTGCTCATGCCATCCAATTCCAGCGCCCGGGCCTTGGCCAAAAGGGAAGCAACGCTCCTTGTCACGCCGTCGGCGCCCAGCAGCCCCGCCGCCGTGCCGATGCCGGCAAGGGTCAAATCCGTAAGCATCATTTCCGGCACCCGGCTTTGAGGCCCCTCTTCCCCGCCGCCGCCGGTCAGGTGTACATGCTGGTCGATGAAGGCGGGGCATAATAATAGCCCAGCGCAGTCCATGACTTCCGTTTCATACTCTTTTACGGTGGGGATGTTTTGCCGCATGATAAGGATTTTTTCCGGCGAAAGCAGCAGGTCTGTGTATCCCATAGGCTCCGGGGCGTATATTTCTCCCCCTTTGAGCAAAAGCATGAACGACCTCCCAAACAAAAAATCAGGATTCCCATGTAGATTTGCCCCAAAGGAAATCTTTCATTATGGAACCTGGCGGGTAAATTGGAAACATATTGCGTCTTAATCGGGCCTGAACCGGACAACATAGGAAAGAAAGCGGTCAAAGGAGCAAGAACATGGAGCATATTTCCTATTGGAATCAAACACAAAAGCCGCGGGAGTATCCGCGGCTTGAGAGGGATTTGGAAACGGATGTCCTTATTGTAGGCGGCGGCATCAGCGGCCTTACTACCGCCTATTGTTTGACGCACCGGGGCATAAAGCCCGTGGTCATCGAGGCGGAAACGCTGTGCTCGGGTACTACGGGCAACACCACCGGCAAGCTCACCATCCAGCACAGCATCATCTACAGCAACCTCATGGAAAAGTATGGCATCGATGCCGCCAGGGAGTTTGCGGCATCCCAGTTAAGAGCGATCCGTTTCGCGGCGGAAGCGGTGCGAAAGCATCACATTGATTGCCAGATGGCGGAAAGCACCGCATTCCTCTGGGCCGCTTCCGCCAACAACGAAAAGGATATGCTTCTGGCGGAATATGAAGCGGCAAGGCGCCTGGAAATCCCGGCGGATTGGATAACCAAGCCCGAATTTCCCAAGGGAAGCAAAGCGCTGCTCGGCTTTCCCGGCCAGGCCGTATTCCATCCGGTGCGCTATGCCCAGGGGCTGGCGGATGCCGCTGTGAAGGGCGGGGCGAAGATCTATACAAGCACGAAGGCGATCGGCGTGGAAGATGGCAATATCAAGACTGTGGTACTGGAAAACGGCGCCTCCATCCGCTGCCGCCACCTGGTGCAGGCCACACAATATCCCTTCTATGACGGCCCCAACGTGTTCTTCACCAGGCTGTATGCGCGCCGGGATTACGGCATTGCCGTGGAGGCCAGCGGGAATTGGCCTGACGGCAGCTATATCAATATTGGTGAGCCTGCGCGCTCCATCCGCACCCATGTGGAAAATGGAAAGCGCATCCTGATTGTGGTGGGGGATACCCACTTCCCGGGCAGGGATGAAAAGGATACGGGCGATCACTTTCAGCATCTGACCGATTTTGCGGATCAGATCGCCGGCGTGAAAAAGGTACTGGCCAAGTGGTCCGCCCAGGATTATGAAACACCGGATCAGATCCCCTATATCGGGCGGCTGTCGGATCATTTCAATATCTATATTGCCACGGGGTACCGCAAATGGGGGTTGACCAGCGGCACGCTGGCAGGAATGATGATTTCACACCTGATCGATACGGGCCGCTGCGACTATGAGGATCTGTATTCCCGCAGCCGGGGGGATATGGTAAAGTCTATTGGCAAGGTGGCCTCCGAAGTGTTTGCGGGCGTGGGCGAACTGATCAAATCAAAGTTCGAGGGAACCAGGGACTATAAGGAGTTGGCAAAGGGCGAGGGCCGCCCCATCCGCTTTGGCGGGCACAAGGCGGGCGTTTTCCGGGATGACAATGACCGCGTGACTGTGCTGGACATCTCCTGTACCCACCTTGGCACGGAACTAAACTTCAACGCCTCAGAAAAAACCTGGGACTGCCCGGCCCACGGCGGCAGGTTCAAGGCTGATGGTAAGCTGCTGGAAGGCCCGCCGAAAAACCCCCTGCCGGTGCTGTTTGAAGGCAGCTATGCAGCATTCATGGATGCGGTGGAAGGGGAACGGATAAAAGATAGGGACGATCCCAAAGCGGAAGAGCCGCCTATTGATGCGGGAAAGGGCAGCGAAGCCGCTTTCAATGACATGCCTGCCGGGCCGGCAAATTATTACTATCCTACGGATGCGTCAAGCGGAACGGAGAGAGACTGGCCCAATTGAACTTAATGGGTTGCCAGCTACAGAAGACGCGCAATGCGGTGATCCCTGCTGCGGCCAGGGTATCAAGCTTAGGGGGCTGTCGCACTAAGCGCATATGCTGCATATGGTTATTCAACGGGAAGGATTTCGCGTTTTCGGACGCGACCAAAGGGCTTTCCGGTCGCCCTTTGGAAACCTTCGGATGCCATCCCTATGAATATCTATACAGTTATGCAGCTAACGCGACAGCCCCGTCATTCCGGCGTTCTTTACTTTTCGTGAGCGGTGACGCTTCTCACCGGCCGTGCTTCAATATACCCGCGGTAGCCCTGGGGCTCCAGTTGGTAGCGGGGGCCGTCATCATCCGCCCCGGCGAAGCCGTACAGTTCGGGGTTGTATTTCTCCATGGCCGCGCCCATTTCCCCGATGGCCTCAAAGAACACATTGTCGTCGTAGGGCGGGCCCTGGAACACCATCATCCGGCAGGGTGGCAGGTCCATCACTTCATATCCTTCGGGCACTTCACCGCTGTAACCGGCGGGGACCTCTACCCCCTGGGCGTATTCAGATGTGCCCTCCGGGCGGAAGCGCTTGGGCCGCCACATGCCAATGGGCTCATACAGCGCTTCCTTTACGCTGCACAAAACACCCCATACGTCGCAGCCCACCTCCTCGCAGTAGGCAAAGTAATCCTCCGCCTTTTTGCCCCGCTTTAAAATCACCTTGCGGGCGGGGCGGTCGATGACTTGCACAAGCACAAATCCGGGCGTTTGATCCTTTTCCATATTGCTTTCTCCTCTTTTCAGGTAGCCGTAATATTCGCGCACGCTGGAGGGCAGGAACAGGCGTATGGGCGGCGGGCTTTTTTGATACCGGCGGGGCGTGATGCCAAATTCCCTGGAAAACGCCCTGGTGAAGCCTTCGTGGCTGTCGAACACAAAGTCCAGCGCCACATCCAGCACCCGCACGTTTTCATCCCGCAGCTTCAGCGCCGCCTTTGTCAGGCGCAATTGCCGCATGTATTCAAAGGGGCTCCGGCCGGTGAGTTCCTTGAACATGCGGGCGCTGTGGAAGGGGGAATAGCCCGCCTGCCGCGCAAGCTCCAGCAGTGTGATGGGATCGGTAAGATGCGACCGGATGTAATCCTGCATCCGTTGGACCGCACACACCTGCTGCCATTGATCCATGCGCTTGCTACCTCCATGTGTATTCTACTGAAAGGTGAGGAGCATTTCTTGACTTTCCTTGCGCTGTTTACCCCCTCGTTTTGCAAAAGCAGGCGTTCTCGTGGTCGTCTATCACGCCTACGGCCTGAAGGTAGGAATAGATGATGGTGGAGCCCACGAAGGAGAAGCCGCGCTTTTGAAGATCCTTGCTGATGCGGTCGGAAAGCTCCGTGCGGCAGGGCGCCTGGGTATATTCCGCCCAATCGCCCACCAGGGGCGCAAAGCCCACATAGGACCAGAGGTAGCGGTCAAAGCTGCCAAACTCTTTTTGAATCTGCAAAAACAGTCTGGCATTTTTGATGGAGGCGGCGATTTTCAGCCGGTTGCGCACGATGCCGGGGTTTTCAAGCAGTTCCGCCACTTTATCGTCTTGAAAGGCGGCTACCTTTTCCGGATCAAAATGCTCATAGGCCTTGCGGTAATTCTCACGCTTGCGCAGGATGGTGATCCATGAAAGCCCTGCCTGAGCGCCTTCCAGGATCAGAAATTCGAACAGCGTCCTGTCGTCATGTACAGGCTTGCCCCATTCCTCGTCATGGTATCTTACATACAATTCATCCGTGCCTGCCCAGCCGCAGCGGTGCATGAAAACACTTCCTCTCCTTAAGATTCGATCAGCATCATGATGGGGTATGCACATCTTCCAGCCATCGGAGAATTTCCCCGGGCGCGCCGTTTAAAAGCATCCGCGAAAGCAGCGCGGGATGACGAAGGCCCTGATCCTTTAAATGGGCCTTGATGCGTTCCGCCTTTTCTTCCTTGCCCGGCATCAGACGGTACAGCACGCACCAATCCTCCAGTGCGCAGAATGGAAGCATCTCACCGCATACAGGCCAGGTATCGCAAATGGAATCCGCCCCAAAAGCATAGCGGTATACGCCCGCGTCATGGCGCATGGCAAGCCCCGCCATCATATCCACACCGACGCCCTCCACCTCATAGGAAAGGAAGACGGAGGTCTCAAACACGCCGGAATCCCTTTCCGCGCCCCTTGCGCCAAGGCGCGAAAGCACATCATCAGCCCTTTGTGCGTCCTCAAGCGCAACCACAAGATCGATGTCGTTGAAATCCCCGCTCAGGCCGTTTCGGTAGAGCATGGCGGAGCCGCCCACGCCAAAGAGGATATCCGCCGCCTTGAGCGCCTTTCCCACCCGGGAAAGCGCGGCAAGCTTTATTTCCGCCACCGGCGGCGATGGGGGAAAGGCAGCTTTGCGGAAGCAGCCGTTCACATGGTCATCCACGATGCCGGCGGCCTGCAGGTGGGAGTAGACCACCGTGGCGCCCATAAAGGAAAATCCCCTTGCCTTCATATCAGCGCTGATGGCCTGGGAAACGGCTGTGACGGCGGGGACATGAGCGTCGTCCTCCACGTGGCTGATCAGCGGCCGCCCGCCGAAAAAGGACATCAAATAGACATCGAAGCTTTGGAATTCTTTTTGTATCTGCAAAAATGCCCGGGCGTTTTTCAGCGATGCGGTGATCTTTTGCCTGTTGCGGATGATGCCGGGATTTTGCATCAGCGCTTCTATTTGCTCTTCTCCCC
>JAEWWY010000474.1 GCA_023458835.1 Bacillota bacterium | reverse complement strand
TTCCGTCATAGCCGCAGTACAAATGCCAATTTATTACCGGGGCGGATATGCGATAGCCAGCAAATTTTCCTCAATATCATATGTCACATATCTAACCACCTTGGCACTTATTGTGTACACTGTTGATTATGGTTGGGGCTGGCTGATCGGGAACCCGCTTATGACTATCTTGATATCATTTTGCGTATTGCTAATTGTAAACGCAGTATCATTCTTTACATCATGCAGATTTTATGAAAAACGTGATTTATAAAAGCGGCCTGTTTGGCAGAGGTTTTGGGCTTTAGCCCGTGGCAACGCCCACGGCTGCTTTGCGGCTTGCCAAAAGCGGCCGAGCGGGCCATATACTTCGCCTCTCCCGGCTGTACCGGCCTCTTATGTGTATATGCGCACCGAAGGCAATATCGTATCCGCCACAACGGGCGCGAACGGGACGGCCGGAACGGTGCTGCTCCGAAATGGAAAGGCCGGGACCGGCGGCACCTTCACCGGATTCCTGAGAAAGCTCATCTGCGGGAATTGTGGCAGGGCATACAACCGCTATATCCAGCGCGGCATAGGCCAATGAATTCCTGCATGATGCCGGTGATATATTTGTTTTTGTGATGGATGATGGCAAATTTCCGTTTGAGCGGTATGCCTTCAATGGGCCTTGTGACAAGCGTGCCCTGCGCCAGATAGGGCTCCACCAGCAAAAATGGCAGCACCGCCACGCCAAAGCCGTTTGCCACGGCCTGTGTGATAGCCTGCGTGCTGATGCTTTCCCAAGCCGGTTCAATCTCAATGTCATGCAATAGCAGGGCGCCCTCCAATATCTCCCGCCCTCCGCTGCCATGCTCTCGCATCAGGAATGGTTCGCTCCGCAGCTCGTCTGGCATGACCGACGCCTGCGCCTCCCAGCGATGGCCGGGAGCAAACAGCAACACCAATTCATCATCCCAGAAAGCCTCGCTGATAAGTAGGGGATTGTGGGTCACGCCCTCAATCAATCCAAAGTCGATACGGTTATCCAGCACGGAGTGCTCTATTTTTTCGGAATTATCAACCTGCACCTTTACGGTCACGCCGGGCCTTTTTTCGGCAAAGTTTTTTAGAAGGCCCGGCAGCATGCAGTTTCCTATGGTTACGCTGGCACCAATGCGCAGGGTGCCGGTGTTGTCCAAATTCCGCGTCCCGGCCTCCATTTCATCAAACATCAAAACAATGTGCTGCGCATAGGGCAGGAGCTGCCTCCCGGCATCGGTCAAATGCAGACGTTTGGAAATACGGTCAAACAGCCTGACACCATAATATTTTTCCAACTCCGACACTGCGAAGCTGATCGTGGGCTGTGCCATGAACAGCTTTTGCCCTGCCTTGGTGATGCTGCCCTCCTCGCATACCGCTACAAAAATCTTCAAGTGCCGAATGGTCATATTTTCCCTCCGATTCATAGCTAAACAGCTATGCATTTCATCTAATAATACTATTTTCATTATTAGAGTTCAAGACCTATAATGAAAAATAGCAAGGAGGGATTCCGTGAACAAAAACCTGAAAAACTATTTTAGCCTGTTCAAATCCACTTTCTTTCTGAGCGCCTTCACCTTGGGCGGCGGGTATGTCATCATCCCGCTGATGAAGAAAAGGTTTGTGGATGAATTGGGTTGGCTGGAAGAAGAGGAAATGCTGAACATGGCGGCAATTGCACAGTCCTCGCCGGGCGCGATGGCGGTCAACGCTTCCATCCTGGCAGGCTGGCGGCTGATGGGCTTATCCGGGGCGCTGGTGGCGATTTTCGGCACCGTGCTGCCGCCGCTTATCATCCTTTCGGTGATTTCGCTGTTCTATGCAGCCTTCCGTGACAATGTTGTTGTGAGCGCCGTCCTCAAGGGCATGATGGCTGGTGTATGCGCAGTTATTTTCGATGTGGTAATCACGATGGGCGGCAGGGTCATCAAGGCAAAAAAGCTGCTGCCCATCCTCATCATGGCGGGCGCTTTTGTGGCAAACTATGTTTTTCATATCGACATTATTTATCTGATCCTGTTCTGCGGAATCCTGGGGGTACTGGTAAGTATGCATGACAAAAAAACAGGAAAGGAGCACATATAGGGTATGATTTACCTGCAACTGTTCTGGAGCTTCTTTCAGATTGGCCTGTTCAGCTTTGGCGGCGGTATGGCTGCCATGCCATTGATACAAAATCAAGTGGTGGGCATCCACAGTTGGCTGACCTTAACCGAGTTTACTGACCTCATCACCATTTCAGAAATGACACCCGGTCCCATTGGTATCAATTCGGCCACTTTCGTAGGCACCCAAATCGCGGGCCTGGGCGGGGCGCTGGTTGCTACCTTCGGCAGCATCCTTCCCTCCAGCATCATTGTATTGTTGCTGGCATGGCTATATAGCAGATACAGGGAACTGGTGGTTGTCCAGGGTGTGCTTGCGGGCCTGCGGCCTACGGTGGTTGCCCTCATCCTGTCGGCGGGGCTTTCCATCCTTGTGCTGTCATTCTGGGGGACAGGCGGCTTCACGTGGCATATTGCTTCCATTGATTTTATCGCCGTTGTCCTATTTGCGGCGGGGCTGTTCCTGCTGCGGAAGTTCAAGCGGAACCCCATTCTCATCATGCTGGGCAGCGGCGTGATTGGCGGGGCCTGCTACCTGCTGCTCTAGGGGAGGAAAGGGAAATGACTATCGTAGTGAAAAATGGATTTCGCAAAAAGCTGTTTGTGGATGAAACCGGCAAGCAGCTCGCCGTCTTGCAAAGCACAAAACCATTCAGTCACGAAAAGGCGGTGGTCGGCCCGGATAAGGCGGTAAAGTACGAAACGTTCGTTGAAGACCTGCCGGGCAAACCAGCCGGGGAAAACCGGCGCTATACACTCAGGCAGGGGGATAGGCTGGTGGCGGCCGCCATGCCGGTATACGCCGCCGGCGCCGATCATTCCGCCATCCCGAATCCGCCGCGCCCTGTGGGGATGGAGATTCAAATGCAAGGCGGAACGCAATGGCACGCGGAGCGCGCAGCGAAGAACGCTGTGGAGATATGGACGCCCGATGGAAGGGGTAAGCTGCCGGACTTTTTTTCTGTTTGTCCGCAGAAATTTGAACTTCCCGCAGGCAGTGATGTATTCCTGTGGACGGGTGTATATGCGATGATTGACTACATGATGCATGAGGATGACACTTACCCGGTCTAATACCGAAGCGCCTTCTGATGCAAGAGGCACACAAGCCCGGCTCATGCCTCAATCGGGCATAGCATCATGCATTCCATATAATGCCTGGAAAACACCGGGCTTCCGCTGAGCGTCACAACTTCGCATGCTTGCGCCAGGCTGTCGATTTCCTCCATGAAGGGGCGGCGCAGCAGCAGCATCTGCGCGCCTGTCAGCGCCGCGTTGCCCAGCACCGCCGTGCGCCCGGTGAGCACGGCTGGGATCAGGCCGATGGCCCGGGCGCTTTCAGGATTGATATGCTTGCCAAAGCCTCCTGCCAGATACAGGGCGCATACATCCCCAGGGCGGATGCCTACCTTCTCTAACAAGGTCATCAGTCCCGCGGCGATCGCGCCCTTGGCCAACTGCAGGCTGCGGATGTCCTGGGGTATGATCCGTATATCCTCTGTCAGGCTTACCTCCTGTTCCATCAGGCCGGTATCCTCGATTTGCCCAAGCGCCAGCAGGGACGCTGCCGCATCCAGGAGGCCCGAACCGCAGATTCCCTTGGGCCGGCCGCCGCCAATGACGGTAAATCGCAGCGTTCCCTCTTCGGCCCATACGCGGTCAATGGCTCCCCTGATGCTGCCGCAGCCGCAGCGGATGCTGCCGCCCTCAAAGGCGGGGCCCGCCGCCGTGGCGCAGCAGTACAGCTTTCCCTGATGCCAAAGCGCTATCTCGCCATTGGTGCCGATATCAATAAGAAGGGATGTCTCCTTTTTTGCCATCATTCTGGAGGCTAAAATAGCGCAGGCAATATCCGCCCCCACAAAGGCGCTGATGCATCTGGGCAAATAGGCGCGCGGCAGAAAGGGAAAAGGCTGCGTGACCCCGAACAGGCAATCCGCTTCAAAGGGCGCGTGGGACAGCGGCTTAGGATCACGGCCGGTCAAAAGATACAGCATGGTAGTATTGCCTGTGATGACCGCGGCATCCGCCTGTCCGCCAAGATTTTGCAAAAGCCGGGAAATGGCCTCTTGGACCTGCCCGGCCAATACCAGCCCTTGCCCGCGCATCGCGGCTTCTATCCTGCCGATGATGTCAAAGGCCACCGTCCTTTGGGGATTCTCCATGGAATCGGCGGCAAGCACCCGGCCGGATTTCAAATCCATCAGGGCAGCCGCCATCGTCGTCGTCCCGATGTCCACGGCCAATCCCTTCCCGCCTTCCATGGGCGAAAGCGCGAACGAAGGCATTTCTCCGCTCAGCGCTATGTGCTGCAGTTGCTCCTGTTCCTTAAGCCACACCTGCGCGTCGCCTGTAAGGCGGGTCTGGCAGCTCCGCCAGATGTTCATTCCGTTTCCTTTTTCCGCCTGCCCGGACAGGCATCCCTCCGCCCGCACAAGGCACTTTCCGCAAGTCCCCTTGCCGCCGCAGGGGGTTGGAGGGAACTCACCCGCGCCGGCCAATACATGCAAAAGCAGGGGTGTGCCTTCAAAAGGCACATCCCTGACTGTCTCTCCCTTATGGATGCGCAGATAGGGCATGGCGTCACAACTCCTGCGGATCAAATAGGATCATGCCGAAATAGGTCACCGTATTCACCCCGTTGATGTAGCGCAGCCCCGCGTGGGCCGCTGTATTGTACACATCCACGCCATAGCCTTCCAGGCTGGGCATCGCCTGCTCCGGGAAACGGCACGGCAGTTCATCCCGCTTGGCGCAGCGGTCACAGACCCTGCACCCTCCCGCGGACAGATGCAGGTATTCTTCCGCCTGGCGCCGCAGCTTCTTTTCAATGGCCTGGGAGACTGTTACATGGCGCGCGCCCGCTTCCAGCATGCCTTCAATATCGAAGGAATCTTCTATGCCATGAATCGTCTGGTAGAGCACGGCGCGGCGGTATTTTTTAAGCCGCTCCATCATTTCGTAAATGTCGCCCGCATCCGGCGGGCACATATAGCATTTGCCATAATTTCCGCACGCGTTTGATTTGCATACATCACGGAACATGGGATCCAGCACAATCTGATCCACGGCAAGCGATGCGGCATGCGCCGCGCCGCAGGCCAAGGCGGCTTGTTCCAGATTCAAGATCGTCCTTCCTTCCATATTCATGATCTGCCCAAAGCATCCGCCAGGGCGGCGATCTCCCGCGCCTGTTTCATATCCTGCGTGTCGGTCCGGATAAACAGGCCCTTCGCCGAAACGTGGCGGAGCAGGCTTTCGATTCCGTCCGGATCCGCCTCAAGCAAAATCAGCCCCTTGCCCGCGCGCTGGATGCGCGCGTACAGCTCATACCAGCACGGGTCGGTGGTATCCGCCGCGCCGGCGCCGGGCACCCATTGAATGGCGCTGAGCCGTTCCATCGAGAGCAGCATATCAAGGTGCGGGATCTCTCCCGGCCCGTCCAGATGATAGATCGAGCGGTCCATCATGCGCGTCTGCCGCTCAAGGTCAGGCAGTACAAATTCTTCAAACATCCGCGGCGAAAGCATCGCCGAAAAGTCGCACTGCAACGGAAAGTAGGCCTTTTCCGAATAGATCGGCATCCAGCTTGTCATCGCGCCCTGCCTTGCAATCAGGCGTGCGGATTGCGCAAGGAAATAGTCCCGCCAGATCGGGTAAATGGCATCGGCAAACGCCTTGACCTCCCCGGGGTAATCGTACAGGTCGGTCAGCAGGTTTTCCGTGCCGCGCATGGCTGCGATGATGTCGTAGGTTCCGCCGATATCGGTGATGGAGGTATAGAATCTGCCCGCGCCCCGCTGGAGGGAGGTTTCGGTAAACCGCTCGACTAGCCGGTACATAAGGCTTTCACGGTTCAGTGCGGGCACCGGCGGATGTTCCCAATCCGCAATCACCGGATCGTTTTCAAACCAGACCGTATTCAATGCCCATTTTTGCGTGCCGCCAATGCAGGCGGTAAGGCAGCCCGGCCCGAAGTTTACGAAAACTGTCCGGAAGGCGTCCGCAAGATACTCGGTGCTATCAAGAACAAACTCCTCCCATCCAAGCCTCCCGTCGATGTCCTCCCAGCGGGCGGCGGGATCGGTGGGTTCTGGCGGAGCCTCGGTGTACCTGGGGACCGTCAGGAACAGGCAGCAACGCCCGTGCGCCTCGCACGCCCAAAAAGCCTCATACCGTTTCCGGACATTGGCATCCAGCATACCGCACACTCCATTCTTTTTTAGGGGTTATCCCTTCCGCGCCATAACGGCCGTCCTGGCCACGTCGGCGGCGGTGGCCGCGTCAGGCGTATAATAATCCGCGCCGATCTCCTGGGCATACGCCTGTGTGATCGGCGCGCCTCCGATCATGACGATATACTTCTCCCTAAGCCCCCGCTGTTCCAGCAGCTCAATGGGCGGGCGCATATTGGGCATGGTGGTGGTAAGCAGCGCCGACATGCCGATGATGTCCGCCCCCACTTCTTCCGCCTTTTGGACGAACACCTCGGGGTCCACATCCACCCCCACGTCGTGAATCTCAAAGCCTGCGCCCCTCATCATCATGCTTACCAGGTTTTTGCCTATATCATGCAGGTCCCCTTTTACCGTGCCGATCACCGCCTTGCCCAAAGGCTTTGCCCCTACCTCCAAAAGCTTGGGCTCCAGCACGGAGATCCCCGCGTTCATGGCACGGGCGGCCACCAGCACCTCCGGCACAAACACCTCGTTGTTTTTGAACTTCCCGCCGATCACCATCATACCGGCCAGCAGTCCGTCATCCAATATCTGCTTTGGATGAAGCCCCTCGTCCAGCGCTTTTTGCACCAGCTCCTGAACAAGCTTTGCGCGCCCTTTTTGCAGGGACTCAGAAATTTCGGCTATAATGGACATATGCCATTCTCCTCTCCTATGGTTACTCATTGAATAGAGTATAAAAAATTTTCGCGGTCTTATTTTGGAATTATTTTAGAATTCATGGAATATTTTTGGACCCTCTGATATAATGGGCCATAAGGAGGTGAGGCCGGTGGCTTCACCATTGTACGCACTGGTGGAACGGGAAAAAGTTTTGGATATGCTCACGACCTTCCGCACGCTGACGGATCTGCCCATCCAGGTGGTGGACACACAGGGCGCCGTGCTGGAGGGCGTTGGCCGGATGCCGCGCTTTTGCCGTATGCTCGATGGCTACCGCCGGCCGCAGGATAATTGCGCGCTGCTGCACGCCCGCGCCGGCATCAAGGCGGCATCCCTCGGCGAGTCTTATATCTTTGCCTGTCCCGCGGGCTTGAGCCATATTGCCTTTCCCCTTCTTTACCTGGACGAATGCTTCGGCACCATTCTGACCGGGCCTTTTTTGATGGATGCCCCGGATTCCATCCTGATGCGGGAGATCGCCAAAAAATATTCCGTGCCGGCCGAAGAGTTGATCGACCTGTATGAGGAAAGCGCCGCCATCCGCATTGTGCCCCCGGATATGGTCAACTCCATCAGCCGGCTGCTGTACTATTTGTTTTCCGGATTGATTCAAAGCAGCCTGGGCCTTTTGCGCTACAACCAGGGCCAACTTTCCCAGCAGGCGCGCATCAGCGAAGCCATCCAGGCCTACAAAAGCTTCGATCAGCCGCAGGACGCCTATCCTTACGAGAAGGAAAAGGAGCTCATCGCCCAGGTGAAGGCAGGCAAGGCCGCCCGCGCCAAGGCGCTGCTCAACGACCTGCTGGGCTACGTTTTCTTTTCCCAGGGGAACAGCCTGGAAAATATCAAGCTGCGGACGCTGGAGCTATGCTCGCTCCTGTCGCGGGCGGCCATCGAAGGCGGGGCTGCCACCGACAGCACGCTGAAGATGAACAACCAGTTTTTGAAATCCCTCCAGCAGATCTCCACCCTGGAGCAGCTCTGCTATGAATTGCAGCAGATCGTGGATCTGTTTTGCAACAATATGTTCGATATCGTGCCCAGCCGCAGCGGGGAGCTTGTCAAAAGGGCGATGCAGTTCATCTACGCGCATTTTTCCACAGACCTTACCCTGGATGAGGTGGCCGCCCACGTACACCTCAACCCGTCCTACTTCTCCAGCGTCTTCAAAAAGGCCTGTGGCTCTTCCTTCAAGGAATATCTGAATATGGTGCGGGTGGAGGAGGCCAAGCGGCTTCTGGGCAACACTTCCTACGCCATCCTCGATATCGCCGTAGCCGTAGGGTTTGAGGACCAAAGCTATTTTTCCAAGGTATTCAAGCGGATCTGCGGCCTTTCGCCCAAGCAGTTCCGCAAATGACAAGGCTCAGGCCATGTCATACTTGGCGGGGTCCAGCTTTTCGCACTGGGGCAGCATCATCTCGGTCAGCTTCTGCGCGTCCGCGGGCAGTTCATCCACCTCCCCGGCAAGCCGGTCCAGCCAGCCCAGCTCCTTTTCAGACAAATGCAGCCCGCCGTCCCTGTGCGCCTCTGCAAGCTTTTTAAGCGTGATTTCAGCAGCCTTTTTGGTGCGGGCGTAATCTCCGTTTTCGCCGATGATCTCCTTTGATATTTCAAGCACCACATCCGGCCGGAGCACATAGGCCTGCGGGTCCAGGGAGCTGTCGGAATCCGCCAGAAGGTCGCGCATGAGGAGGGCCGCTTTTGTGCCGCGCTTTGTAGCCGCGTTCATCAGGCGGCAGTCATAGGCAAGCTGCTCGAAGGAAACGGTAGGCGCCATACCCCCCAGCAGCTTGATGTTCTGAATGGATTCATTGCTCCACAGGTCCGCCAGGCAGCCGGCCACGTTTCCAACGGGGCTCAAATGGGCGCAGGCGCTTGTGCGCCCCTCCATGGAAATCGGCGTACCGGATATGGCCTTTACATAAACGCCCTCATAGCCGCAATCCTTATGCGGGCCCCTGGCGCCGCACTCCACGGCCACCAGGCTGCGCACCGCCGACATCACCCGGACCGTTGCCGCGAACACCTTTGGAATATAGTTTTTATCCGCCAGCACCATGGCCGTGTTTGCAAAGCCGCAGGCCGTATCGCCGGAAGCAACGGCGCCGGCACCATCGGCAATGCCGATAATCCGCGGCCAAAGCTTTTCCATATCCCTGCACCCAAGCACCGACAGCGCAAAGATTGATTTCCCGATGTCGCAATACATGACCGCCTCGTCATGCACCTCCTTGCCGCCTACCGATTCGATGGCCATAAGGTCCGCCCCCGCATCTGCGCAGCCCTGAAAGGTTTCCATCATATTGTCCCAGTGGCGCCCGTGCCACATATGGGTCAGATCCCTCCCCTCGCGGATATCGTTGGGCGTAATGCGCACCGCTCCCGTAATGCCGTATTTATCCGCGTATTCCCGGATCACCCCGATCACTGTTTTGCATACCTCGATCCCCCACTTGGGCTCAAACGTCATGTCCGGCAGCGTTTCGATCTCGGCGACAAAGCCGGGCACCTGCAGGTCCCTGGACCGGGAACAAATGCCATCCATGATCTCGCGGTAGTTTTTGATCACCTCCGGCATGGTTCCCGCTTCAATCCGCATGGCCGGGAGCGTGAAATTGATCTCCGGGTAGAGCGTTCCTCCGCCGATCACCATTCCGTTTTTGAGCCTGACAGGCCATTTGGCGTTGGCATAGATGAATTCGTCAGGATTCTGGTATGCCAAGGCGCGAAAAATCTTACGTGCCATATGAAATGATCCCCTTTCGCCTCGTTTCCTGGAGTATAGCATGACGCGGGATTCGGGTTTTTGAACAATTTTTTGATTTCTGGAATTATTTTTGTTTGAAGCAGGGATCGACCCCTTTCAAATGAATCCATACATACCAATCGAAATATAGCGCGGGGATGGGATTCAATTGCAAAAACGAGGCCGGACACCGCTGCCCCTGGGAACGCAGCTTACCTGGAGCTTCACGCTGCTGTTCATTCTGCTGCTCACGGTAGGAAACATGCTGGTACATCAGATCGTTATGCGTTATTCGCTGGAGCAGACAAGCGAATATACATATGGCACCGTCGTTCAGGCACAAAACCGGCTGGATGAATCGCTGGAGCGTATCCAGCTTTTGATGCGGGTGACGCAGATGCAAGACAGCCTGATGCTGTATTTGAGCAATTTTCCAGAAAACAGGTACATATACAGCGTCCGGCAGAATATGTACAATTTTTTCAATAACGTGAGCATCCAGCCGGCGGAAATAGTAAGCCTGCATATCATCCGGGAAGATCAGATATTGTACAAATACGTCCGGTTCCCGGATTATTACGAGGCGTTCGAACAGATATTTCCCCAAGGGATCCTGCAAGGCACAGCAAGCGGAACCGGGCTGCGCCTGTATGGGCCGATCCAGTCGGAAGGGCCCGGCGGCCAGTATCAGTCGATGTTTGCAGTGAATGACCTGTATGATCTGGGACAATTGAAGGTCATCGGGCAATTGGTGATACAGATCAAATATGATACGCTGTTTGTACCTCTTTCCCAGGCGCCGATAGGGGAGGGCGGCAGGCTGTACCTGACCGACGCTCAGGGGAAGATTCTCTACGCCACCGACAGCGCCCAGACAGGCGCAGCCATCGATCCGGCGTATGCCGATGTGACAGAGGACGGGGCCCCCCGCACGATCAACGGGGACATGCTTTTGACAAAGACATCCGGCATCCTGAATTGGCGCCTGCACGCCGTGATCCCCATGAGCACCATCATGCAGCCCGCCCGGTATGTGCAAAGCATCATCCTGGTCATCACGGGGATCGGCGCGCTGGCCATCCTGGGGCTGGTCCCGCTGCTCAGCCGCAGGTATACGCGGCCTTTGACAGCCCTCTCCGAGCGCATGAAGCGCGTGGAGGGCGGAAATGCCCCCGCACAGGCGGAACCGGCGGGCTTTTTTGAGCTACAGGTGATCAACGACGTATTTGACGATATGCTGCACAGGCTTGACGGGATGATGGACGCGCTGGTCAAGGCCCGCGTCCGCCAGAAGGACGCGGAGCTCAAGGCGCTGCAGGCGCAGGTGAACCCCCACTTTCTGTACAACACGCTGGATGTGCTGAACTGGCGCGCGGTGATCAACCATCAGGACGAGCTGGCACGCCTGATCCGTTCCCTGGGCCAGATGATGCGCTATAATCTCACCGATGGCGACCGGCCGGTGACATTGCGGGAGGAAATGCAGCACCTGGACAATTACCTGGCGCTGCAGAAGGCGCGCTACGGCGATGAGCTTTATTACAGCTTCGAGGTGGCGCCCGAAGCCCAGGGTCTTAACGTGCAAAAGTTCCTGCTCCAGCCCATTGTGGAGAACGCGGTGGTGCACGGGCTCAAGGGGCGCAAGGACGGGAGAATCCTGGTGCGGGCGCAGGCGGAGGATCAAACGCTGTGCGTGGACATCATCGATAATGGCCGCGGGTTTGATCAGGAGCTGCTCAGGCGCATCCGGGAAGAGGGCATTGAAACGCTGAAATCGGCGGGCATCGGCCTTTCCAATGTGTCGGAGCGCATCCGCCTCCGCTGGGGCGAAGCCTTCGGCCTTGCGATTTTCAGCGAGGAGGGGAATACGCGGATACGACTTACCATGCCGGCCGGCTGACCTGCCGATAAGCGAATATCCGATGAGACCATACATTTACCGATACGGCCGTCATTGAACATTGCCCGTCAAACAGGTATGCTGAAAACACCCAATACAAAAAAGGGAGGGGAACTGTCATGAAAATGGGCCTGAAAAAAAGCGTATGCCTGTTGTTGGTTCTGGCGCTGGCAGGCATGCTGCTGACCGGCGTGGCGGAAGGAAAGGCCAAGCTGACCTGGTGGACCATCCGCTCCGAGCAGCAGATCCAGGAACTGACGGAAACGGTGCTGGCGGAAGCTTCGGCCAAGTATGACCTGGAAATTGTGCCGATCCCGGCCGCCGAATATGAGCAGAAGCTCAAGGTCGCCATCTCCGGCGGCAGCGCGCCCGATATCTTTGACGTGGACGGCGTGTACACCGCGAACTATGCCTACATCGGCGCGCTGTACCCGCTGGATGAATTCTGGCCGAAGGAAGACTTCGACAGCGACTATGTGCAATCTTCCAAGGACAAATGCTCCTTTGACGGGCACATTTATGCCGCTTCGCTGTATGAAACGGCATGCGCGCTGTTCTACAACAAGGACCATTTCGCGGCGGCAGGCATCGAGATACCTGCGGAGGATGCCGAGCCATGGACGTTCGACCAGCTCACCGAGGCCGCGAAGAAGCTGACCCTGGTGGACAGCACCGGCACTACCGTGCAATACGGCCTGCTGCCCACCATGAACGCGCCTGATGTCAACAACGAGGGCACCACATTTTTGCAGCTTTTCTGGCTGTGGAACCATGGCGCGGAAGTCTTCAATCCCGAGATGACCACGGCCTCCGGCTTCTTTGACAGCGAGAAATCCATTGCGGCCATCAAGGCCTGGCAGGACCTGCATCAAACCTCGAAGGTGAGCCCGCTGGAGACCGTGACCCAGGGCTTCCAGACCGGCAAGATCTCCATGATGATCCACAACATCTCCAACGTAGCCGGCTTTGACAAGAATTTTCCCGATCTTCACTACGGCGTGATGCCCATGCCCGTGGGTGAAAACAACTACACCACCTCCGGCGGCTGGAATGTCGGCATCTACTCCGGCTCCAAGCACCCCGCCGCGGCATGGGAGGTCGTTGACGCGGTCACCGGCAAGGAAGGGCATCTCGCCTTCTGTGAAATCACCACCAGCATGCCCTCCCGCGTCAGCACCATCGAGCGCATGGAAATGCTGAAAACATATCCCCTGAGCGTCGGCGCCAAGGAGATGCTCACCAATCCCCGGGCACGCCCCGTCACCCCGGCCTACGCGGAACTGTCCCCGGTGATCTGCGCCGTGTTCAATGCCGCCGCTTATGGGGAGAACGTGGAAACCCTTGTGAAGGATGCCGTGCGCAACCTGAACCGCATCCTGGAAAAGTACGAATAACGCCCGGCCCTCATCAGCCTACTTTGTCGACAGGGCTGTCGCGTTCGTTGCATAAGTTGCATGATAACGGTATGCAGAATATGCGCTTATCGCGGCAGCCCCTTCCCATATCCCGGATAAGAAAGCCCCATGCCCGTATCACAGGCCGGAAGGAAGTGGCTCCATGCTCAAGACAGGGGCAGGGCGCGTTTTCAAGCCCTTATCCCCGCTCCGGCGGGCGCAGTACCGCGACGGCTACGTTTTTGTGCTGCCCGCCATGGTCGTCATCATTCTCTTTGTGTTCGTGCCCGCGGTGCAGCTCTTCATCATGTCCATCAACGATTATTCCTACAGGGCGGGCGAGTTTACCGCCAAATTTATCGGATTGCGCAACTACCGCTGGATCACGGAGGATCCAGTGTTCCTGCGCAGCCTGATTACATCCTTCCAGCTTCCGCTGCTCATCACGCCCATCCAGTCCGCCCTGGCACTGTTCGTGGCGGTGCTGCTTACCCGAAGGGGCACGCGCTTCATACAATTTTTCCGCACGGTCTATTTCATACCGGTGGTCATGTCCTTCCTGGTGGTGGCCATGTTTTGGAAGAACATGCTCAACACCAATTTCGGCGTGGTGAACGCGCTTATGGCGCAACTGGGGCTTGCCAGAACCGGGTTTTTGACGGATTCCAAGGTGGCCATCTGGTCGGTGGTGCTG
>JAEWWY010000473.1 GCA_023458835.1 Bacillota bacterium | reverse complement strand
ACGCCAGCGATTTTGTGCTGGTGCATGGCAATGGCTTGACACGCGGGCAGTATTACGATTTCTTACAGCAGGCCATACAGCTTGCCAAGGGGAAACCTGTTTTGTGCAACGAGGACAGCCCCTGCTGCACCCGTGTGGATGTGGCGCTGGAAACAGGCACCTCCTGGGGCTATTACAACAACTACACAAAGCAGATACCGCCTTGCTTTTTCGGTATCACCAAAGGTGAGGACCTGTTCTTCGCCAGGCGCATGGCCCGGGCGGTAGGCATTCCCGTTGCGGAGCTGCCCAGGGAGGAGCAGTTTGTGCTGCAGGGTTTGAGGCCTGAAGACGCATTTGGCGGCGGGCTGCACACGCTGCGACTTGCGGCGGAATATCCCGAGCAGGTGGACAAGGTGGAGTTTTACAAAAACGGCACAAGGTTTTATGTATCGTATGACGAGCCCTTCTTTGTGAACTGCGAGACAACATGGCTGGGGACCCCGTTTTCCGTGGAAGAGGACGAATGCTACAGCGCGGATGTGTTTTTGACCAGCGGCGAAGTGGTGCGTAAAACGCATATTATCCTAATGAAGCAATAATGGAAAGTGGGAGTGCATTATGGAACGCAAATACGCTATTATTACAGGCTTTATGGGCAAGGTGAAGGACCGCTTTATTGATTATCAGCCGGCCCGTCCTATGGAGGAAATGGTGGAAATGGCTTCCAAGGTCAAGGGGTGCTCAGGGCTGGAGGTTGTATATCCCCAGAACTTTCTGGACCCGGTGAAGCTTAAAGAGCTTCTGGATGGCTATGGCCTTGGCGTTTCCACGGTGAACCTGAACGTGAAGGGTGAGGAAATATTCCGCTTCGGCTCCTTCTCCAGCCCCAACCCCAAAGCCCGCCGCGCTGCCGTGGATATGATGAAAACGTCCATGGACGCCGCCGCGGTGCTGGGCTGCAACATGGTGACATCCGCCTTTTTGAACGACGGCGCGGATTATCCCTTTGAACTGGATTACAACCGCGCCTGGAACGACGCGCTGGAGACCGTGCACGAGGCCGCCAGCCACCGCACTGATGTGAAGGTATCGTTGGAATACAAACTTTCCGAGCCCCGGGTGCACTGCCTGTTGGGCAACGCGGGCAAGATGGCGGCCTTTTGCGAAAAGGTGGGCCTTGACAACGTTGGCGTGACGCTGGATGTGGGCCATGCTCTGCAGTGCGGCGAGATTCCAGCCGACTCCCTGGCCTTTCTCTGGGAAATGAAACGGCTGTTCTACATCCATATCAACGACAACTTCCGCAATTGGGATTGGGACATGCTTCCTGGCACCATCAACCTGTGGGATTACGTGGAGTTCGCCTTATATATGAAGCGGGTAGGATTCACCGGCTGGATAACGGCAGACGTATTCCCCCAGCGGCATGACCCCATCAAAATCATGGCCAAAACGTTTGAGTGGATGGATTTTATCTTTGACCTGGCGGATAGGATCGATGAAAAGAAGTTGTACGAGCTGATGCACACCAGCGACGCTATGGACGTGTACGATTATGTGCGCTCTCAGGTGTTTGGTGGTACCAAATGAGCCATGAAGCCGGTATCCGCACGGCCATGCACAGCACGTATCTGGAAATCACACTCACCAGCCCGGGAACTGGAAACAAACTTACGCGGCCATTGCTTGCACATATGGAAAAAGCGCTGCGCGAAGCGGATGAAAACATTTGTGCCGTCGTATTACGCCATGAGGGCCAGGTGTTTTGCCAAGGGGGAGACCTTGGGGATTACCGTCATCAGGATGCCGGGGATGTGCGCGCTTTCGGAGACAGCCTGACAGGCGCCTTGCTGTCCATTCTCCGGTGCGCCGTGCCTGTTATCGCTTTGATATCCGGCGCTGTGGCCGGCGGCGGCTTCAGCCTGGTGGAGGCATGCGACCTCGCCGTCTGCACAGAGGACAGCACGTTTGCCATCCCGGAGATCCTGGGCGGCCTGCCCCCGGTGATCTCCTTTTCCGGGGCATATAGATCGCTGCCAACAAAACGGCTGATGTATCTGGCCCTATTGGGCAGGGCGCTGTCAGCGCGGGAAGCGCTGGCCTTGGGCCTTGTAACAGAAATCGCCCCGGAAGGCGAAGCCGGCGGAGTATGCGCGGGCTGGCTTGCGGCACTGAAGGAAAAGAGCCCCTCTGCCCTGCGGATGATCAAGGAATTGCGCAGGCAGATGGACGGTTATCAATATGACCGGCAATTGCGTGATGCGCGCGATCTCCTGGTACAGGCGCTGCTGTGCTCCGACGCGAAGACGGCGCTGGACATGCGCGACCTGGGACAGCAGCCGCTGTATGGGAGAGGCAGGCCATAAAGCTGACGCAAATTCAAAAGGAGTGCTGACATGCTGTACGAACGGGAAGTGCGGGAGGCCAAGGCCGCATGCATGCCTCTTCTAAAAAAGGCGGGTGTGGTGCTGTCGGACAGCGAGATGGATGCCATGGAGGTGGCGGATTTTGGCCTTGGCGATTACCGCGCGGAGGGCTCTCAAATTGCCACGTTTGTTTCGACCAGCCGGGTTGGCATGAAGGTCATCTGCCTGCTGCCCGGACAGACGCTTCCGGAGCACTGGCATACCGCCATGGAAGGATATGAGGGAAAGGAAGAAACGCATCGCGTGCTGTATGGCGCGCTGCGGCTGTACTTGCCCGGCGGGGACGGACCGAAGGAAGGCTTTATTCCCAAGGGAAAGCAAAGCTGTTATACCTGCCGGGAAGAAGTATGCTTGCAGCCCGTCCAGCAGGTGACGCTGGCGCCCGGCGTAAAGCATTGGTTTCAGGCAGGGGGCGATGGGGCGGTGCTCTTCTCCATTTCCAGTATGGCCACATGCACCATGGATCCATTTACCGATCCGGATATTATACGGATACCGGTTATTAGCAAGGAGGAAATATGAGCCATACAGTTCTGAGCAAAAAAGGCGGAAAGTTTTTTATCAATGGCAGGCTGGTGTACGATGAAATTCCCGGCTGCCCGGATTCAGCCAAGGGCCTTTTGATGAATGCCCGCTTTATCCAGGGCGTTTTTGATGATGCGGCGGACGTATCGCGCTTCCATCGCTTCGCAAGGAAATTTGACCCTGACAAGAATACCGATGAATTGATTGCAGCGCTTCCCGCCTGGTATGCCATGGGCCTGAGAGCCTTCACGGTTGGATTTCAGGGTGGCGGCCCTTGCTACACGATAGCGAATGAGGCCATTCACAACAACCCCTTTGGCGAAGATGGTACAGCCATCGATCCCGCATACCTGTCACGGATGGAACGCCTGGTGCTGGCGGCGGACCGCATCG
>JAEWWY010000472.1 GCA_023458835.1 Bacillota bacterium | reverse complement strand
CATTAACCCCTCATCACCCGGTTTCCCCAGCAAAGCCTTCCCCTTGAGGGGAAGGTGGCGCGCAGCGCCGGATGAGGTGTCCCGCTCCAAGTCCCCATCCGCCCATTACCCCTCATCACCCGACTTCACTATCAGCCTCCCACCAAATCGCAAGCCTTCCATCGGGGCCGGCCTCCCCGATTCATTCCCAGCGTCCACGGCGAACAGGTATTCTGCCAGGTTTATGGAGGGGGTGTTCCGCATGGCACAGCTTGCCGTAAAAGCGCCCAAAAAAATGGAGCCTATCCAGGACAGGCGGCCTGTCATCGCTTCCAGCCTGTTTATGGGGCTGGGGCAGATAGTATTTCAGAAGCAGTATATCAAAGGCGCGTTTTTCTCGCTGGCTGAGCTTGCGGTGCTCATCAACATCACGGCTTTTTATCAAAAAATCCACGGCTTCATCACGCTGGGCGACGCGCACCCCGAGCTGCCTATTTTGCAGCGCGACAATTCCCTGTTCATGATGGTGGAAGGCATCATTTACATGATCCTGTTCGCCGCCTTCATCGGCCTGTATATCACCAATATCCAGGATGCCATGCGCGCCCAGCGCAGGTATCAGCGCACAGGCGGCTATCCCACCAACCGGCATTTCATCAGTTCGCTGGCAGACACATCCTTCGCCGTGGTGGGGCTGTCTCCCATCCTGGTGATGATCGTGTTTTTCATATTCATTCCGCTTTTGTTTTCCGCCCTGATCGCCTTTACAAACTATTCTTCGCCCAAAAACATCCCGCCGGCCAATACCGTGGATTGGGCCGGCCTCGATACATTCCGGGAAATCGCAAACCGGCCCTTGTGGTCCGGCGCCTTTGCGCGCACGGCCCTCTGGACGTTCCTGTGGGCGGCGCTGGCCACCACCACCAGCTACGTGGGCGGCATGCTCATGGCCATGACGCTGCTCAACAGAAAAATCAAGCTGCCCAAGCTTTTCCGCAGCATTTACGTGCTGCCCTATTCCGTGCCGGCCATGCTGTCGCTGATGATATGGCGCAACCTTTTAAACGGCCAGTTCGGCCCTGTCAATGGCCTTCTGAAGCAATGGGGGATCATCTCCCAGAATATCCCCTGGCTGTCGGAGATCGGCATGGCCCGCTTCTCCTGCGTGCTTGTGAATTTATGGCTGGGCTTTCCGTACTTCATGATGCTCATTACCGGCGTAATGACCTCCGTGCCGGGGGATCTGTATGAGGCCGCCCAGATCGACGGCGCGAACAAGCGCCAGCAATTCATGAAAATCACGCTGCCTCTGGTGCTTTATCAAACGATCCCTCTGTTCATCATGAGCTTTTCCTACAACCTCAACAACTTCGGGGCGGTGTATTACCTCACCCAGGGCGGGCCCACGGATACGGCTACCACCCAGTCCGGCGCCGGCGGCACCGATATCCTGATGAGCTGGATGTATAAGCTGACCTATGACCTGCGCCAATACAACAAGGCGGCTGTGCTGGCCATTTTGCTGTTCCTGGTCATTGCGCCCTTTGCCATGTACAACTTCTCCCGCACCAAGGCGTTCAAGGAGGGTGATCTGTGATGGCGGCTTCCCGCTTCATGCAGGCGTTAAGGTATATCGTGCTGTATATCTTCCTTTTGCTGGTGGTGATACTGGTGCTATACCCGCTCCTTTTCACCGTGTCCAGCGCCTTTTCAGAGGGAGACGCCTTGGCGGGCCTGGGCATTTATCCCTTCCCGCAGCAGTTTTCATTGCGCCAGTTTACACGCTTGTTCCAAGATACCAAGTATGTGAACTGGTACCTGAATACCCTCAAAATCGCGGCGGTCAATTCCGCGCTGTCGGTATGCGTCACCACGGTGTCGGCCTACATCTTTTCCCGGTTCCGCTTTAAGGCGAAAAAGCCCATGCTCATGGGTATGCTGATTTTGCAGATGTTCCCTTCCTTTGCGGGAATGATCGCTTTGTACGTGCTCGTCTGGCGGCTGGGGCTGCTGGATACGCACCTGGGGCTGATCCTGGTGTACGCCGCCGGGCAGATCCCCTACAACACCTGGCTTATCAAAGGATACCTGGATACCGTTCCCCGCTCGCTGGATGAGGCCGCCAGGGTGGATGGCGCGGGATACTTCCGCACCTTCATAAAGATCATTCTGCCCATTGCCCGGCCCATGGTCACCTTCCTGGCGGTGACCAGCTTCACAGGCCCCTGGATGGATTTCATCCTGCCCCGGCTTCTGATCAAAACCGATGCCAAGAAGACGCTGGCCATTGGCCTCTTTGACATGATCAACGGCCGGGAGCGGACCAACTTTACCATGTTCGCCGCCGGGGCCGTGCTGGTGGCCGTGCCGTTTATGATCCTGTTTGCCATCAATCAGCAGTACATGACGCAGGTGCTGGCGTCAGGTGCGGTGAAGGAATAAGCAATATGAAGAAATGTATCGTTGCTTTGCTCATAGCGCTGGCGCTGCTTCTGCCGGCTTTCGCACAGGCCGTCGAGCGCGGCGTGTATTATGAGGTGTTCGTCCGCTCCTACGCGGATTCCAATGGCGACGGCATCGGGGATTTGAACGGCCTGACCCAAAAGCTGGATTATCTGGGCAGCCTTCAAGTGAAGGGCATATGGCTCATGCCCATATTCCCCTCGCCGTCCTATCATGGCTACGATGTGACGGACTACCGCTCCATCCACCCGGACTATGGCACCATGGCGGATTTTGAGGCCTTTCTCGCGGCCGCCCATGAACGGGGAATGAAAGTGCTGCTGGACATCCCCTTCAACCACACATCCATCGGGCATCCATGGTTTGCAAAAAGCAGGGACCCCTTAAGCGATAAGCGGGACTGGTATCACTGGGCCGACGCATCCACCGCCGGCATCGACCTTGCGCAATCGGTATGGGGCTCCAGGGTATGGCGTGAATCAGGAGGCGCTTGGTATTACGCGCTTTTTGGGGAAGGGATGCCTGACCTGAACTTTGAAACAACCGCCGTGCGCAAGGAAGTCATCTCCATTGTCCGGTATTGGCTGGATAAGGGAGTAGACGGTTTCCGGCTGGACGCCACCTCCCACATCTACGCCGAGGGCGAATTCGGCCGGATGCAGGAAACGGACCGCTCGGCCCAGTGGTGGGCGGAGTTCTTTACAGCCGTCAAGGAGAGCCATCCCGATTGCTACATTTTAGGCGAGGCATGGGAGCGTGTTGAACGGCGGGCCCAGCTATTAAGAGGGCTTGATTCCGCGCTCAATTTCGATGTGGGCGAATATATCATCGGCCTTGTCAAAACCGGCGGCTCCGGCAAGGTGTATGTGCAAAATCTTCAAAAGATCTACAGTGCCTATGCCAAGGTCCGGGAAGATGTGATCGACGCGCCGTTTTTGACCAACCATGACCAGAACCGTTTGTACGGCATGGTGGGCGCCAGGCCGGAGCGGGCCAGGATGGCAGCCAATATGCTGCTGACGCTGCCCGGCAACCCCATCGTATACTATGGGGAGGAAATCGGCATGCTGGGCGCAAAGCCCGATGAGGAGCTGCGCACGCCCATGCTCTGGGGCGAAGGCGACCCTTTGCAGGCCAGTTGGCGGGAATCCCGCTACAACAAGGCGGCCAAGGCGGTTGCACAGCAGCAAGGCGATCCCCATTCGCTTCTGTCCCACTATAAAACCCTGATTGCTTTGCGCAACGGTCATCCCGCGCTTCTTACGGGAACGCTGTCGCCCTTTGACGCCGGCAATGATGTGCTTGCGGCCTATACCATGCAAGGCGGGGGCGAGACGCTGCATGTGATCCACAATTTCACCGCCAGGGAGCAGGCGGCATCCGTCAGCTCCGTGCTTACAACGGTCTACCAAAGCAGTGAAATGGTTCGGGAAGGGGATGCGGTGACGCTGCCGCCTTACAGCACGCTGATCGCCGGCGAATGATGCCAAAGAAAACCGGACCGCGATATCCTATCCGCGGCCCGGTTTTTTGATGGATCCCTTTATGTTCTTTCCCTGACCCACACGTCCATTTCATTCTCCCCCCGGTTGGCCCACAGGAAATAGGGGATATAGGTCAGCGCCGTTTTTTCTTCCGTCCAGGCAGGCGCGTCGGTGTACAGATATTCACCGGCAGGCTTTATGCGTATGCCTTCCGCGTGGATCACCGGCGTGCCATGAAGCAGCTCCGGATCAAAACCCGGCGTAAGCTGCGCGGATCTTGGCAGGGACAGGCAGTGAAGCCCGGCGCCGTTATCGCGTTCCTCCAGGCAGTAGACCAGCGGGCCGCGCATAACGGCCACCTTGCCGATATCCTCCCGCACGTTCGCATGGGCATAGCAGCGGCGGGGCGGCATATCCATATGAAGCAGGATCTCCTCGTTTTCTGTAAAGGGGCCTGCAACCGCCAGGTAGCCGTTTTCCACAGCGGGCTCCACCGGCTTTCCGTTGCGCAGGACATGATGCTTTTTGCACCAGCCGGGCAGCCGAAGCCTCAAATCGTACGCGCCGGGCCCGGGCAGGATGCGCACCTGCTCCTCAAAGGGGTATCCCGTCTTCATGGCGATGCGGACAGGCCGGCCGCCGGCGGTAAGGGAAGCTTCCCCTTCCATGTACAGGTGTACATACACCCGGTTCCCATCCATGGCATACTGATAGGAACCGATGGAGGATAGCAGCCTTGCCAGGTTGGGCGGGCAGCAGGCGCAGCCGAACCAGGCCGGCCGCTCGGGCAGCACATGCTTCTTGCCGGGGTCCTTACGGCTGGCTTCCGGATAAACAGAGAGGGGGTTCACATAGAAGAAGGCCTTTTGATCCAGCCGCATACCCGCCATGCAGGTGTTGTACAGCGTCTGCTCCATCACATCGCCATATACGCCGAGCTGCTCCCCGCGCAAAAGCCGATGGCAGAAGAAAATCAGGGCGATGGAGGCGCAGGTTTCGGCATAGACTGTATCGTTGGGCAGGTCGTAATCGAAGGTAAAGGCCTCCCCGTGATGGGTGGCGCCCACGCCTCCCGTGATGTATATGCGCTTTTTTGTAATGTTCTCAAACAATGCTTTGCATGCGTTCCACAGCGCCTCATCCTGTGTGCGCAGCGCCACATCCGTCATGCCGGCAGCCAGGTACAGCGCCCGCACAGCGTGGCCTTCCATGGTTTTCTGCTCCCGTACCGGAAGATGGGTCTGGGCGTACTTGAGGCCATGCCCGGCCAAAGCAAAAGCTTCCGTCCAGCCGGCGCGCTTCAACTCCTCCAGAAAGTAGTTGGGTGTTTGGCCGCGCTGGTTGATGAAATAGGCGGCCAGGCGCAAAAAGCGTTCCTCGCCCGTAACATCGTATAGCTTGCACAGCGCCAGCTCAATTTCCTCATGGCCTGGATAGCCGGGCAGCTTTCCCTCTTCGGTGCCGAAGACGGATTCGATGTGAAGGATGTTGCGGATCATCACATCAAGCAGCCTGCGCCTGCCCGTGGCCCGAAAATACGCTACGGCGGCCTCCAGCATGTGCCCGGCGCAATACAGCTCATGGCAGTCCCGCAAATTGGTCCAGCGCTTTTCGAGGCCGTTTATCTGAAAGTAAGTGTTCAGGTAGCCATCGGGAAGCTGTGCCTTTTCAATCAGGTCGATGGCCGCTTCCGCCTTTTCCTCCAGATCAGGATCCGGGGCGGTATGAAGCTGATAGGCTGCCGCCTCCAGCCATTTGGCCAGGTCGCTGTCCTGAAATATAAAGCCGTAATGGCTGCCGCTTGCAAGCCCGGCGGCGATACGGAAATTTTCGATACAATGGGATTTTTCCACTCCCGGCACCGCGTCATTGAGCACTTCCCACTGGAAGGGAAGCATCCTGCCGCGCACGTTTTCCAGGATTCCGCCCATCCATGCGCCGCTGATTTTGACCTCAGCCGGGGTTGGTATTTCCAAAAACCGCGTGACCGATAGCATGTGACTGCCTCCCTGACGCTTTTGCCGCGGGCCTGGGGGACTCCACGCAAAAACGCATTTTTATGGCTTCATTATGCCAGACTTAATGGATTAACACAATAGGTAAAACGATTAAATTGTGTTGTATGCAAAATCGATTTACAAAACAGCCATACCGCAGTATGATGATTATGGGAATAAAAACCGGAAGTGACCTTGCGCAGGCGGCAAAAAACTGTTTTGCGAAGGTTAACAAAGGTTAGCATATCATAGAATGGATGGAGGCGAGTCAAATGGAGAACCTGGGTTATTACAACGGCAAAATTGGCCTGCTGCAGGATATGATGGTGCCCATGAACGCCCGGGTCAGCTTCTTCGGCGACGGCGTATACGACGCCACCTATGCCTTGAACCATATCCCTTATGCCCTGAAGGAGCATATCGACCGCTTTTACAACAGCGCGGCCCTGATTGAGATCCCCCTTGCCATGAGCAAGGAAGAAATGTCCGATTTGCTTTGCGATTTGGTGAAGAAAGTCGACAGCAAGGAGGCCATGCTTTACTGGCAGGTCACAAGGGGAACCGGCATCCGCAATCATGCCTTCTCCGGCGCGGCCACAGGGCCCAACCTGTGGGTGACCATCCGGCATAACCCCATGAAGAATATTTATCAAAAATATAAGCTTATCACCGTCCCCGACACGCGCTATCTCCATTGCAACATCAAAAGTCTCAACCTTTTGCCCAACGTCATGGCCTCCCAGCGCGCGGCGGAGGCCGGCTGCGACGAGGCAGTATTCCACAGGGACGGAATGGTCACCGAGTGCGCCCACAGCAACATCCACATTTTAAAGGATGGCGTTTTCCGCACCGCTCCGCTGAATAATTTAATTTTGCCCGGCATCACCAGGATGCATCTGATCCAATTGGCCAAGGACAACAACATTCCCGTGCGGGAAGAGGCCTTTACCCTGAATGAGCTGATGAATGCTGATGAAGTGATCTATACCAGCGCGGGCGCCCTATGCTGCCCTGTCGGTCAGATTGACGGAAAGCCCGTGGGCGGACGCGCGCCGGAGCTTTTAAAAACGCTGCAGGACGCCTCCATGGCCCGTTTGCATGCTGCCACAACCCTTGTGGCAACGCCCGCATAATCATGTAATTCTTGAGGTTTTATCATGAATCAACAGCAGTTGACCCGCTTAAACGTTGGCCAGAACCTGGATGACCTGATGAACCTTGACCCCCGCGGCTACGGCGGGTGCCGCATCCTCTATAAGGGTGCGCGGGAGAAGTGCAAAATTCCCCTGACCATGAACGCGGCACTTCATTTGAAGAAGGTGCTGAAGCCTGGGAGCCTCGTTTATATCTTTACGGGCTTTGTGCTGCCCACCCATCAAAAACCGGAAACGGACGGCATCGTCAGTTCCATTTTGCTGGCCCGCACTCTGGCCTGGGGTTTTGCGGCAGTACCGGTGCTCATTTGCCCGGAGGATTGCATTGCGGCCGCCAGGAACATGGCTCCCGTAGCGGGGCTGCACGCCTACGACACCATTGAGGAAGCCTCCAATTATCCCGCAGCGCTGGCCTTGATCCCATTTACCAAGGATGCGCAGGCGGCACAGGCACAGGCGGAGGAACTGCTGGATCAATATACTCCAGTGGCCGGCATCAGCATCGAGCATCCCGGCGCCAACAGCTTGGGTGTATACCACAACGCCACCGGCAAGAACGTGACGGCGCTGGAAGACAAATCCGACGTGCTGTTTGAGCTGATGTTCAAGCGCAGAATTCTTACCATCGCCATCGGGGACCTGGGCAACGAAATGGGCCTGGGCTCGCTTTCGGAGCACATTCAAAGGCACATCCCCTACGCCGCGCCAGGTGCCTGCGCCTGCGGCTGCGGCGGGGGCATTTGCGCGAAAACCGGGGCCAATCATGTGATCACCGCAACCGTATCCGACTGGGGCTGCTATGGCCTGATGGCCGCGCTGGCGTTTCTTTTAAAGGATATGGCCGTGATGCACGACGGGGACATGGAACGGGAAATGCTGCTGGCCGCCACCCGCAATGGAATGGTGGATATGAATGGCTGGCTGATTCCCGCCATCGATGGATTCGAATTGAAAATGCATGTGCTGCTGGTGGAACTGATGCGCGAATGCATCAGCTATCCCATGAAGCTGGAACAAAGCTGCAAAACATGGTTCGACAAGGTGCTGGAAAAAGGCTTTTACCAAACGGAAAACAGTGCTGCAGAACTGTGATGCCAAGGGAGGAAGCCATGGACGGATATGTATTTCTGCCCGTGGGGGACTGTGCGCTGACGGTGCAATTCGGCCAGGAAATCAGCGAGTAAATAAACGGCAGGGTGCAATCACTGGCTATGGCGCTTAAAAGTGCCGCCATTCCCGGCGTTTTGGAGTGGGTACCCACCTACCGTTCCCTTCTTGTGTGCTATGATCCCGTGAAAATCTCCTGCCGGCGCCTGATGATTATGCTCCGCCGCCTGATAGGCAAGGCGGGCC
>JAEWWY010000471.1 GCA_023458835.1 Bacillota bacterium | reverse complement strand
GCCTACCGCTACCCCCGCGCCCACGCAGGCGCCGGATGCCTCCGAAACGCCGGAGGCGGAGCCTGCCGCTACCCCCGTACAGACGCCAGACGACCCTGAAGTATATTTCACTAGCCCCACGCCTTATGCCGAGGCCACGGCAACGCCCGAGCCTGAAATGCTTTCAGACAGCGATGCCCCGGATGCGCCTATGCTCATGGGGACAGAGACCCTGGGCCTTTCCCCTCTTGGTATGGAAGCCTTTGGCGCGGGCGCGGATGAATATGCCCTGACGCTAAACCTTGCTTTGAATGGCGCGCCTCCCGCGGCGCTTCCCGTGAACTTCTCCATGGCCGAGGACGCGGTCAGCGGAGAAATCACCTGTGATCTTTCCG
Organism: Bacillota bacterium; assembly: GCA_023458835.1. Lineage (GTDB taxonomy): Bacteria > Bacillota > Clostridia > Christensenellales > Aristaeellaceae > JAEWAH01. Next base: position 4,366 of record JAEWWY010000471.1, on the reverse strand, counting down.
AAGCATCCACCACCGCAGGGGCCAGGGTTTCCTCGGTGAGCGGCAGCCAGGTGGTGCTGACGGTATCCCCCGGCATGCCGGCAGGCGATCCGCCGCTTTCTTATACCATCACTGTGGATTTGAGCGCAAAAACCTATGCCATCACGGCCGACGCGCCGGGCTACGCTCCTAAAACCGTCCATCAAAGCGGCGCGTTTTCAAGCGGCAGCGCTTCGGCCGGCCTTGCCGCCATGGCGCTGACCGAATATACCGCAGGCGTCCATTGGAATGACAACCGCGCCCCGGCCCGGCCCGCCCCGGTTCTCACGCTGCTGGCCGGCGGCTCCGATACCGGCCTGCCTCAGCCTGACGAAGACATTATCAGCTATAACCTGACCCAATATACATATACAGGCCTGCCCAAGTACGCCGGCGGAACCCTTATCACGTATTCCGTTTCCCAGCCGGCGCCGGAGGGATATCTTACAAAAATCAGCGGCAATGACATTACCAACACGCTGAAAACCACCCTTACGGTCTACAAGCAATGGTACGACGCTTCCACCAGAACCTTCACCCGTCCTGACGACACGGATTGGGTAAAAGACTATCTGAAGCTCAACATTAAGGCCCGCAGGCTGGGATCGGTGCCGGAAACCTCCAGCATAAGCGGCTATGACCTTACGTCCGGCAGCGATCTATGGACGCTGACGGTAAAAGACATCCCCGCTTATGACGAGCAGGGCTATCCCTACGATTACAGCATTACGGAAACGAAGGTGGCCGTCCCCTCCGCATATGAAGATCTGGGTGAGTATGTGCAGACGGTAAAGAACGTCGGCATCTATGGCGGCGAAACAACGCCTGGCACCGTGTATGACGGCGGCACCCTCATCAACACCATCACTGACAAGATCGGGTTTGAATTCACCAAGGAATGGGTAGACGGCGGCGATCAAGCCGGGCGACCCAAAGTGACCTTCTACCTGTACCGCTTCCCCGAAAACCAAAATCAAGACTATGATACGCTGGCCCCCGTCAAGGGGTTTGACAGCTACACCCTTTCAGAGGAGTCAGAAACCACCGAGCCGATCGTATATGCCGAAGATGAAAAACTGCCCCGTTATGACACCCTGGGCAACGCGTATGTATATTACCTGAAGGAAGTCATGAACAATCCGGGGGATTACAAGATAGAAATCGATAATCCGGAGGGCAGTGACAACCCTCCCCCCGCTCCCCCCAAATACATCCTGCCCGGCGCCACCGTCACCAACATCCGCAAGGCGGATATCTCCATCCCCTACACCAAGGAGTGGAAGGCCAAGGCCGTCCAGTCCATGAGGGGCAGCATTGCCGTGAAGCTGGAGCGCAAGCTGGCCTCGGCGGATGAGGCAACGTGGGCACAGGTAGGCGATATCGCCACGCTGACAGGCTTCCGGGCCGAAGCCATGACCATCACCAGCCAATTCGGTAGCCAGCCCAAGTATGACGCAAACGGCGCCCTTTACGAATACCGCGTGCGGGAAACCGGCGCCACCATTGATACCAGCGAAACCGGCTGGGAGAACAACATTATCAATGGCAACACCTTTTCCTCCGGCGGATACGAGTTTGAGGTATCCCACGCTGCCGCAGGCGGCACCACCACCATTACCAATAAACTGGTGGGCACCACAAAGCTGAAAGTGAAAAAGGATTGGGAGTCTGACTTGCCAGCGGGAGAAACTGCCTCCATTATCATTTCGATCCTGCAAAACGGGCGGGACGATTGGGACGCGGAGGGGGTTACCTTTCCCCCGGCAAAGGTTTCCCATACGCTGGGAACGACCCTCTTCACCATTTCCGGGCAGGGGGACATGGAAGCGCTGTTTGAGGACCTGCCCCGCTTTGACGATGAAGGCCGGGAGTACGTGTATACCGTCCATGAGACAGCTACCTCCGGAGCAGAAGGGTATATCCTTGAGGACATCTCCTATTCCATAGAAGAAGGTGTAAGGACCGGCACCATCCTGAACGTCAGAGGTGGAGAAGGCGGGCTGCGCTTTGATGTGGAGAAGGTTTGGCTGGACGACGGCGACCTTTTAACCCGCGTGCCCGTGACCGTAGGGCTGTTCTACAAAAGCGATATGACGCTTTTGAAAACGCTTACCCTTACGGCGGATGATATGTGGCAGAGCCACATCGGATACAATCCCGGCCCCGACGGCCGATCCCCGGAATACGAGGATTATATCGTACGGGAGATTTCATCTCCTTCCGTCCTTGCCATCGAAGGCGATTATAACGGCTATCTGGCTTCCGGCAACGGCTTCGCCCGTACTGCCCATCACAGGTACCAGGTGTCCACAATCGTTTCGGCGGGGTCCCCTAGCCGCTATACCATCACCAACCTCCGGATAGGCAAATTGACCATCACGGTCCACAAGACATGGCAGGTGAACGACCTGAAGGATCGTCCCCTATCCGCCACCTTCAAGCTGTATGCCAACGGCACTATAGGGGGTACGAGACAATTATCCATAGATACAAATGACGCCATCGCATTTGATAACCTGGACAAGTACGACGGCCAGGGTGCCGTTATCTCCTACACCGTAAGGGAGGAATCGCTGGACGGTGTGCCCGGGCTTGGATCACCCGCCTCATTTGAGGGCGGCAGCATCAGCCTGGGCAACGGCGAGTTCGTTCTTTCCTCCTCCGCACCGGGCGCCTATGCTTATGGTGAGACGCTGGATGATCCTGATACGATGGCGTACGCGTTTACCAACAGCCTCGGCGGCGGGGGCGAGATCACCATCAACAAGGTTTGGCGGGATTCGGGCTCAGGCGTCCCCGTGCGGCCGGATATCAAGCTGCAACTGTACCGGCATACCGGCGATGCACCTACTCCCGAAAATCGCGAGCTGGTGGCGGAAACACGCCTGTGGAATACCCGCAGCAAGGAAAATGACTGGTTCTGGACATGCAGCTTTGGTTCTTACCCCAAGTTTGACGAGCAGGGCAACCGCTATCATTACTATGTGCAGGAAGTCATCCTTCAAAAATCGGACTATGCGATCTCTTACTTTGGTGACAATATCGATGGAACGCCCACACAGCCCGAAGCCTCAGGGACAACTACAAAGGAGACTTTCCCAAAGCAGGCGGGAGAAGGCGGCATATTTGCCTACGCCAGCTTCAAATCCAATGAAACGGGCACCATCATCAATACGCTTCAGGGTGCCCAGGATGTGGAGCAGAAGAAGCTATGGCTGAACCTGCCCGCCTGGTTCAGCCTGTCCGATCTGCCCACGGTTCAGTTCAAGCTGTACCGTTCGCTTGCTCTGCCCAGCGCCATTAAACCGGAAGAGGCTATACTGGTTGAAGGGGAGCCGTGGACTATATCGCTGCCAGGCGGCCAGTCAAAGGCGGTATTTGAAAAAGCGCCCATCTATGACGAATATGGCAGCCGCTATTATTACTATGTGGAAGAGTTGGATGGAAGCGGGCACGCGCTCAGGCTTAACGGCTATTATGATCCCACAAACAACATGGCAACCGGCAATGTTACCAATACCTATAACCTGGGCGTCCCCTATGTTGAGATTGCCGTTGAAAAGACCTGGGATTTTGAGGACAAGCAAAGCGACCAGCTAAATTATCCTGATACGGTCTTTGAACTGTACCAAACCTGGTCCAATGGAGGTAGATTGCATGAAGCGATCATAAGCACCCTGACGCTGAACGGGGGAGCGATCGCAAGCCTAGAAGATGGGAGTATTCGCGATAAATTTGTGACAACGCTTCCGCTTCTGCGCTACGCGCCGGACGGTCAGGAGTTTGGCTATTATGTGGTGGAAAAGCCTTTGACCGGCTATATCGTGAGCCCCGAAAAAGCAATTGTGGGCGATTGGACTAACATTGAACCTGCAGATGATGGAAACTTGCAGGGCATAGCGACCCTGACAAATACCTATAAGCCCGAGGACGTGACCATCATTACAGCCACAAAGACCTGGAACGATACAAATAATGTGTTTAAAACACGGCCAAAAATTGAGGAGGGTAAGGTCACCCTCACCCTTTGGCGCAAAACGGAAAAAACATCTAAAGAGCAGATAGACGACGTCACACTGCAATGGACGGTAGATACAGAAAACGAAAACAAATGGATATGCACATTTACCGCCGAAGCGGGTACCGCGTTTCCCACCTACTCCACCACAGGGGAAAAATATATCTATTTTGTGGAGGAGACACTAGCCGAGCCTTACAAGACACATTATTGGCTTTCAGCGGGTTCCGAAACGCTGCACCTTACCAACAGCCTGCGCACGGTGAATGTGCTGGCCAAAAAAACGTGGCGGGGCAATGACGGCTCCAATATAACGGCACTCGGCGAAGC
>JAEWWY010000470.1 GCA_023458835.1 Bacillota bacterium | reverse complement strand
GGGGAAGGCGTTGTGGAGTGGGTGGATGGGCGGCAGGTGCAGTCCAGCTATTTATACATCCATCAAAAAGATGTCAAGCTGCATGGGCCGATCCGGGAGCATATGCTTGAATTGGGATGGCTTTAATGCCGGACGCAAGCCCTCAAAAGGTTTGAAAAAATGCAACCAACTGACGGGCCAAATATACAGTTTATCGTATTAATCGCATATGCAGGCGGCTAATAAATGCTCCTACAATGTAATACCAATTCAAAATATCTATACATCGATGAGCAAGAACTCTGAAAGTGAATCCAATCCAGCATGCTGTCATCCTGAATGCAGTGAAGGATCTGGTTCTTCGTGCTGCTTCAAGATCCTTCGCCGCTCTGCGTCTCAGGATGACAGCACGAGGAGGCTGTTTGCAATTTTATAATCCTGCTTTCATTGGTGCATTTGTAGTTTGGGATAGATACCCATGTTGGAGGCATCAACCCAAAGGATGAAAACAGGTGCCAGCAGAATTGCCTGATCAAAGGTATACTTCTTGCCGCTGATGGGCGGGCGATTGATAACCGCCTACCGCGCATGGCATGCGCATCGCTTCTCCGTGGCAGAGCCCTGAAAACGGGCAAATCATGCAAAATTAAAGAACGCCGGGCGGGCGCCTTGCGCCTGTCCGGCGTTCTTCGAAATCATCATCCCGCCTTGCTGTTGTCGTACGCCTTGATCCTGGTAAAGATCATCCTGCCGGCACTGGTCTGCAAAACCGTCGTCACCACCACGTCGATGGTCTCGCCCACATGGCGGCGGGCGTTGTCCACCACGATCATGGTGCCGTCGTCCAGGTACCCTATGCCCTGGCCGGGCTCCTTGCCTTCGCGCACGATTTGCACCGTCATTTCCTCGCCGGGCAGCACCACGGGCTTCACGGCATTGGCCAGCTCGTTGATGTTGAGCACCTTCACCCCTGTCACACCGGCCACCTTGTTCAGGTTGTAGTCGTTGGTGACCACGATGCCGTTTAGCTGCCTGGCCAGGCGCAAAAGCTTCACGTCCACCTCGGCCACATCGTCATAATCCGTTTCCTCAATGCGGACGGCAATCTTCAATTCCGTCTGGATCCTGTTCAGCACATCCAGGCCCCGGCGGCCCCGGTTGCGGCGCAGCGCATCGCTGGAATCGGCAATGTGGCGGAGCTCCGCCAGCACAAACTGCGGTATGACCAATTCCCCTTCCAGAAATCCCGTCTTGCAGATGTCAAATACCCGCCCGTCGATGATCACCGATGTATCCAGTATTTTGGAGGTACCTGCCTGCGCCGCGCTCTTAAAGCCAAAGCGCCGCTCCTTTCCCTGGGAGGCCTCCACCAGCGGCAGTTGCATTTCCTTGCCCCGCCTGCGGCCAATGTTCAGCCCCGTATAGCCCAATACCACATATACGATTCCGCTGAAAGCCGTGGTAACAATGGAAGCGCCAACAAATTGCAGTATCTGCGTCACCAGCACCGCGATCACAAGGCCGGTGATAAGCCCCACGGTGCTGGTCAGCACCTGGTGCATGGGCATATTGTCCAATTGCTTTTCCACGGCATTGCCCATCTCGGTAAACTTCCTGATGATGAGGGGGGACAGTATGAAAAAGATCAGCCCGCCAACCAGGGCGCACGCACTGTATAGCAGCATAAGCATTTCCAGCGGCACAGCCTGGTTTGAATTGTTCAGCGCATGAATCCTCAGCCCCAGCATGGCAAGGCCGATGCCTACACCCGCCCCCAGAAGCGTAACGAGCCCCCGGAGCATCCTTTGCACAATTCTTGATTTCATAGCATGCCATCACTCTTTTCCGTTATGAAATAAGGGGAGTCCCCTTTGTATGATAGCTTGTCCGTTTCAGCAGAAATTATACCCATTCACGAAGGCAAAAGTACCGCCAGCGCCTGGGCCAGCGTATCCACCCCATATGCCTTCATGCCGTCGGGGACCCGGATGCGCTTGATGTTTTCCCTGGGCAGCACCACGCTTGAAAATCCCAGCCGCAAACATTCCGCAAGCCGCCTCTCCGCCTGGGGAATGGCCCGCACCTCCCCGGCCAGGCCCACTTCCCCCATCACCGCGAAATCCTGGGGCATTGCCTGATTGGCGAGGGATGAGGCCACCGCGGCGCATACCGCCAGGTCCGTCGCCGGCTCGTTAAGCTCCATGCCTCCGGCCACGTTGATGTACACGTCCTGATTATACAATTTCTGCCCGGCCCGCTTTTCCAGCACCGCCAGCAGCAGCGCGATGCGCCCCTGGTCCATGCCGTTCACCGTGCGCCTGGGCATGCCGTAATACGTCTGGGCCGCCAAGGCCTGGATATCCACCAGCATGGGCCTGGACCCTTCCATTCCGCAGAATACAACCGATCCGCTGGCTCCCTTGGCCCTATGGGAGAGCATCAGCTCGCTGGCGTTTGCCACTTCCCGCATGCCATCCTCCATCATCTGGAAGACGCCCAGCTCATTCACCGATCCGAACCTGTTCTTGACCGCGCGCAGCAGCCTGTACTCCTGCTGCCTGTCGCCTTCAAAATACAGTACCACATCCACCATGTGCTCCAGCACCCTTGGCCCCGCGATCGCGCCTTCCTTGGTCACATGACCTACCAAAAAAATAGCCGCGCCGCTCACTTTGGCAAGGCGCATATAAAGCCCTGCGCTTTCCCTGACCTGGCTTACGCTGCCCGGCGCGCCGGCGAGCTCCGGCCGGTACATGGTCTGTATGGAATCCACCACCGCATAGGCCGGCTGAATCGAAAGGAACTTTTCTTCCACGGCGTCCATGGCGTTCTCCGCCAATATGTACAGGCTGGGCGCCTTGATCCCGAGCCTTGAAGCGCGCAGCTTCAATTGCTTGGCGCTTTCCTCCCCGGTGATGTACAGCACCTGCTGACCCGTATTGGCAAGATAGGCGCTCACCTGCAAAAGCAGCGTGCTTTTGCCTATGCCCGGATCGCCGCCAACCAGCATCACGGAGCCTTCCACCACACCGCCGCCCAGCACCCGGTCAAGCTCCGCCATACCGGTCAGGGCACGGTTTTGCGCTTCATCGGGGATGCTGTCAAGGCTCATGGCCTGGCTGCCCGTGCCCGGCCGCTGTTTTAGAGGCTTTTCCGAAAAGACGGGTTTTTGCGCCACTTCCTCCATGGTATTCCATGCGCCGCAAGCGGGGCACTTGCCCAGCCATCTGGATGTTTCATGGCCGCAGGCGGTACAGGCGAACAGCGTTTTTTCCTTGGGCACTGAAAAGCCTCCCGGGCAAAGCGCTTTTTCGGACCCCGCGCGAAGGCCGCAAAAGCACTTGTTGTCAGTATAACATACGCAGGGATTTCCTGCCACGGCAAGAACCGTCGAAGGATGTCGTAAGCCTTTAAAACCATTCGCGCGCACCCCTGCAGGATTATGTATAGTATACCAAATTTCGAGGGGATTTGGTACCCGTACGCGATTGCAAACGTAAGCTTTACAAGCTATAATGTAGGCGCGGATGCAATCACGCACATTTTGTAAGGCCGGCCAGGGCATTTTGGCCGCCGGAATGGGACGGCAGCATGGCAAGACATAAAGATACACCCATTTTTATACCGCACCGCAAGCACCGCGGATGCGGCTGTTTGTTTTGGCTGCTCCTATTGATTGCCGTGATTGTTG
>JAEWWY010000469.1 GCA_023458835.1 Bacillota bacterium | reverse complement strand
GCATTTTTTGATTGAGCATTTGGGCCAGGAATAGCGCAATCACCATGTTCAGCGGCACGGAAATCAGCGCATAATAAAAAGTATTTTTGATCGACCGCCAAAAAAGTGCGTCCTCCATGAGCATTTTTCGCCAGTTGTTCAACCCCGAAAGGACGGGGGCGCTGACACCGTTCCAATTGGAAAACGCGGCGAACAGAGAATAGAGCATAGGTCCCAGGGTAAAGCAGAGAAAGCCTGCGATCCATGGGCTGACAAACAGGTAGAACTGCCGGGTGGTATCCAGACTGGAACGTTTTCGGCGCGGGGATATTGCCTGATCGGTCATTATACCAATCTCTCCTTCCCGGGTGAGAGAATTACGTCATTTTGATGCGGGAGGCCTGTCACATGAAGGCCTCCCGCCCGTTGTCCTTATTCTGCCAGGAACTTTTCCCCTGCGGCCTGGATATTGGCGATGGCGGTATCCAGATCCTGCTTTCCGTTTAATACCATCTTGTACTGATTGGAAACCTCGTCATTGATCTTGGCCCATACGCCGCTGGTTTCCCAACCGGTGGCCTGGTCCAGCATCTCTACGAAAGCCAGCTTGCTGTAAGGCGGATTGCCGTAGAATTCTTTCAGATATGCTTCGCTGTTGGCATAGCTGCTCAGCATCGGAATACCCATGCGTGAAGAAATAGCCTGCGCTTCAGGGTCGGTGGTAAGGAACTTGATAAAATCCCAGGCCGCTTCCTTGTTCTGGCTGGAGGAAGAAATGGTGTATCCGTCGGCAAAAAGATTGCCGCGCCAGGGCCCCCATTTTTCGTTGACAGGCAGCGGCACGATGTCCCACTCAAAATTGCTTCCGATCAATTTGGCAAAGCTCTCCATCTCCCAGGGGGCTGTGATGGCCATGGCATATTTGCCGGTCTCAAAGCCTCCGCCAATGGCCTTAGCCATCGTGTCATCCGGGGAGACCTTCAAATCCCTGATCAATGTCACAAACATTTGAAGGGCTTCCTTAAACTGTTCGTTGCCCGCCGCAGTCATGGCTTTTCCGTTCACATCATACATGGGGTTACCGTACAGGTTACGGTATATGGCGCCGGGCCACCAATCAAGCCGCAGGCCGTACACCTTATTCCTCCCGGAGCCGGCGGTGAGCTTTTGGGCAAGCTCCAGCATCTCCGCTTCTGTCCAGCCCGCCTGGGGATATGCCAGCCCGGCTTTGTCAAACATTGTTTTGTTGTAGACCACGGCCGGAATCTTATAGATGTAGGGCGCGGCCAGCACGTGCCCCTGCGCATCCTTGAACACGTCAACCGCCACCGGATTCCAGGTGCCCTCCAGCAAGCCGTCCTGCTCCATGTAGGACTTGAGATCCTCGAAGACGCCAAGATCCCTGTAAGGATAGATGATATCATTGGCAATGCCCATGACATCGGGCGCCGTATTGGAGGCGAACCATGTCTGCAATTTGGTGGGGTACTGCCCGCCGTCGGTATAGGTGCCCTCAATCTTAACATCCGGATTCTTCTGCATGTACAAGTCGATTAGCTGCTGCTTCATTTTGATCTCGTCGGCATTTCCCCAGAAGGCGAAGGTCAGTGTGGTTTGGGCAGATGCCATGCTTGGCAGCATCATGCACAGGATCAATCCCAAGGTTAAAAGGATGAGCAGCCTGCGGTGTTTCATAGGGTTTCCTCCTTTATATTTTCCGGATTGCTTCCGGAAGGATTCATGCTCCCCGGCACATGCCAAGCATTCATGATATCGCCTGTGCCTTGGCCATATGATATAGGAAAATGTTGCAAATGCACAAAATGAATCGGCATTTGCAGTAACTAAAACGTCATAGTGATATTATAGATACGATTCCCGCGCTTGTCAACATCCTATGCAAAAAAAGTTGGACGATCTTTATCAGGGGAAAGCGGAAAATGAGCTTGATTCCCTTTGGGATAGGCTGTATAATTTTCCTCATGAAAAGCACCATGAAAAAAACAGAGGCAAAAAAGCGCGCCACCATCAAGGATGTGGCAGTTATGGCCGGTGTTACGACGGCCACGGTATCCTTTGTGCTGAACAACACGCCGGGGCAAACCATATCCGAGGCGACCCGGGCGCATGTGCTGGAGTGCGCAAACAAGCTCAGTTACCGTAAGCATTACCTGGCAAGCTCCATCCGTTCGGGGACATCGCGTACCATAGCGCTGGTATCCACCTATAAGCGGAGCCATTTGTATTTTCTTGATTTTATCAACGGTGTCATGAAAGAGGCGGAGGAAACGGACTATGGCGTACTGATTTGCCCCAACCATCCGGTGGGTGAACAGGCCAGATGCATCCGCTATTATCTGGAGGGACGCATTGAGGGCGTTATTTTCATTTCGTCCGCCCACAGTGAGCAAAGTGCCCTGGAGTCTGATTTCATTCAGATGTTCCGGCGTTTTTCCGTTCCGTTTGTGGTCATTTACGGCTATACCGATGAGCCGGATGTAAGCTACATCAAATCCGATATGTATACGGACGGGCTGACCGCCTGCCGCCTGCTGCTCCAAAACGGCTGCCGGAGGATCGGCTATATCGGCGCGCTCAGCAAGGACAACACGGCTGCGTATCAGCCGCAAACGGAAATCGACCGGATCAGCGGCTACAAAGATGCCCTGGCGGAAGCCGGGCTGCGGGAGACCGTCATGCATTTGCCCCGGAATTTTCGTGATGCGGATTATGAGGCGCTGCTTCAGCAATTCCGGCAGGCGGATTTGGATGGGTATGTTGTTTGCTGGGGAACCTATGGTATTCAACTGCTGACGGCCCTGCACCTTCTGGGGAAACGCGTTCCCCAGGAGATCAAGGTGATAGCGCTGGATTCCCTTCCCTATTTGGACCACATAGACCCGCCGCTCACGGCCATGAGCCTTCCGTTTTTTGAGATGGCGCAGGCGGGAACAAGGGTACTGCTGGACATGCTGAAAAATCCGGAGGCCCCGGCTGTGCGGAAAAGCTTTCCCAGCCAGTTGGAAAGACGGGCTTCCGTATAGTTTTGGCATATTCTGCCGGGGCCGCTTTTAGTGGCCTAATACAAAACCGTGCCCTCGCATGCTTTGATACATGCGGGAACACGGTTTTTCAAAATCGGTACAGGTTTTAAAACTGCGCCGCCGTTACTGATACACAACAGCCGTGCCGGATGCGGTCACCATCAGCATGCCGTTGTTGGCGCCCAAAACCTCATAATCGATGTCCACGCCTACCACCGCATTGGCGCCCAGCTCATGGGCCCGCTGCTCCATCTCCCGTATGGCGTTTTCCCGGGCGTGGATCATTTCATCCTCATAGCTGGCGGAGCGCCCGCCGAAGAAGTTGGAAAGCCCTGCCGCAAAGTCTTTGATGAAATTGACGCCTGAAATAACTTCCCCGAAAACAATGCCCTTGTACTCCACAATGCGCTTGCCGTCGATGGATGGCGTAGTGGTAACGATCATATGCCTTCCTCCTTGCGTTTCGATCCTTTTCATGCACCATG
>JAEWWY010000468.1 GCA_023458835.1 Bacillota bacterium | reverse complement strand
TGAATTCCATCAGCTTTGACGCTGGTATTTTCAGCGCGTTCGCAATATGAAAAATAACTTCCAGGGACATGGTCGTTATCATATTAGGTGCTTCGATCTCTCCAAGATAGGAGCGGCTGATGCCTGCCTTTTCGGCAAGCTGATCTTGCGTCATGCCTTCCCGCTTGCGATAATATGCAATATTCAAGCCAAGGGCAATATATTTATCCCTGTTTTCATGGGCTACTTTCGTGCTTCTGGCCATGCGCGATCACCTCAAGGAAAGTAAGCTTTCATTTATTGCCCGCTCACACAGTCCACATTGCCGAACAGCGCCCGGAGCCTGTCCAATGCATCCTTGGGCAGCGGCGGTTTCTCAATGGACCGCATGTTATCCAGCAAATGTGCCTTGCTCCCTGTCCCGGTCAGCGTCACGTTGATCCCGGGCGTATGGCGGCAGAAGCGGTAGGCCGCCTCCATAATGCTTTTGGCAACGCCGGGCGCCAGCAGAAAATCCAGCGCTTGGCCATCGTCCGTCAAGCCTTCTCCGCCTTGCCCCCGCGCTAAAATGCGCTGGAGATCGACCTTGAGCTGCGCCGGGTTCGATAAGGAGGATCGCACTGCGAACATGCACAGAACGCCCACATCGTTTTGGATTGCCGCCGGCAGGATGCTTTTTCCCGCAGAGGGATTGAGCAGATTGTAGCCTGTCATGACCACATCAAAGTGATTTTCCGGCAGGGCGAGCTTCAGCATTTCGTGGGCCGTATCCTCTGCAAATTGCTCCGTTATGCCAATAAAGCGGATTTTCCCCTTCTCTTTCGCACGGAGCATCTCCGGCAGCAGCGTATCGCGCACCCAGGGATAGTCCGCCGCCGCAACCGCGTGGATATGATATACATCAATGTAATCCGTCCCAAGCGCACGCAGGCTGTCGTCCAGCGTTTGTGTAAGCACATCCGGGCCTTGAAGCCCGCTCCGCCTGCGGTAGGGGAATTTTGTGGAAAGGACATAGGAATCCCGCGGAAAACCCTTCAGGCCCGTGCCAAGGGCGGTTTCCGTGCCATAAGCCGTAGCGGTGTCAAAAAAGTTTACACCCGCATCGAAGGCGGCGCGTACGATGCCTGCGGCATGCTCAACGCCGTATTTTTCCACGCCGATGCGTGAAAATCCGCCGCAGCCCAGACCGGCGGCCGTAACACGCAACCCCGTCCTGCCCAATACTGTTGTTTCCATATCCGTCATCTCCCTCGGTTCCTGCTGTTTTCTCCATTCTGCCTTGGATAATGATAACCGCTTTCTACATTCGGCGCGCGGATGGGTTTTACATCCTGTATCAGGCAGAAAACAGGAAGCGATTTTTGAAACAGCGGAATGGGGATGGTTTATACATGAGATCCGCCTTTCCCGGGATGGATCCGTCTTCATTTTGCATAATCGCCAATTTTTCCGATATGCTCACCCACCGTAAAATAGTTGTCTGGCGAGTATATGACCGGGTTGATCTCCCGCAAATCAACGAAATCAAGCTTTTGTATATCCTCCCGGACATTCACATGCCTGAAGGCGGCGAAATGCGTATCGCATCCGCCAATATGCACCGTTTGGATCACCTGGCATTCGTAGGACCACTTGGCGCCTTTCAGAAGCGGCACGTTCAAAGCATGGCCTTTCTCAATCTCCTGCGGAATGGAAATTCCGTCCCGCTGTGTGGCGCGGTTGTGCTGCTCGGCAAAAGGCAGCAGATCCGGCGTGACGATCGTTGCCGAAAGGATCCCTGTCCGCTCAATGTTCATGGTGGTTTGCTTTTTTCGCGTGATGCCGTTCACGCTGATAACAAGGCAGCACGGCGGCCCCCACGTAAAGCTGATCCATGAGATGGGCGCAAAGTTTGCGCTGCCGTCCTCATTATATGTTCCGATCAAAAACAACTGCTGGGTGAAGAAACAGGCCGAATCCTTTGTAATTGGCTCCATATCAAAGCTCCTTCACAGAAAAAGTCGCATTGCTCAATCCGTGGTAATAGTTCACTGTATCCGCCGTAAACCTGAGCACGCAGTAGTCCCCGTCGTCCACACCCTTGGGATAATATATTTCAAACCCCTCCCGCCACAGAAATGCCTTGGTCTCATGGTCTGTACAAACCTCCATCTCCCCTGTGAACAGGACGCCCTTGAACTGGTCCTCATTGCAGTAATAGACCGATGCCTTGGGGTTTTTCAAAAACTGCTGGGCCCGGCGGGAGCTGAGATTGGTCGAAAAGAGCTGCGTTTTCATGCTGTCATGCTCCAAAACAAGCATGGCCTTGATTTGAGGATAACCATCTCCGTTGACCGAAGCGACGCAGGCAGTCTTGCTGTTTTTGCGCAGCTTGCGGATTTCGGCTTTTATCGTATCATTCATTTGGGTACTTCCTTTCCTGTGAGGTTGTCAAGTATCCGTACAAGCCCCTTTTCAAAGAGGGTGATCTCCTCATCGGTAAAGCCTTCATAGAAAAGTGCATTCATGCGCATGGATACGTCGTCATAGCGGCCTTTCAGGCTTCTTGCGGCCTCGGTGAGCCTGATATTGACCTTCCGGCGGTCACGGGGGTCAAAAACCCGCCGGATATGGCCGGATGATTCCAGCCTGTCAAGCATGCCGGTAAGCGTGGTCTTGGCAAGCCCGGTCTTGTCTGATAGCTCGCTGATGGGGATGTCGTCATCATCCCACAAAACAAACAAAATCCGCCCCTGCGCGCCATTGAATTGGTCAATGCCGTACTCCGCAAGCAATTTCTCAAATACGCGGCCCTGTATCTGCTTGATTTTGCTGATCAGGAAACCTCCGTTGGATTTAGCAACCAGTCGTACCACCTCCTGCTATATGGGATAATACTATATAGTATTAATGTCAAGTTTTTAGCCGATAGATGCCGTTCCATATTTCCCTGCGCTATTTTTGTCATTTATGCCGACATTGACATGCGCGGCAATTGCGCCTAAAATAGTATATATTGTGGTAGGTATCGTGTGCATACACAATATGTGCTGTTTTAAGTGAAAAAGGCGGTGGGATTTTCACCCCGCCATGGATGGAGGAGACACAATTGAAGCTGCTGACAAACGAATTCCTGGAGAGATATCCGGACCACCCGGAGAATATGACGCCCCTGGGGCTGTTTACCTTCTACCGCACCTATGCCCGGTTCCTTAACGATCAGGCGCGCCGGGAGACGTGGAAGGAGACGGTCGCCCGCGCCGTGGAATACAACGTCGGCCTGGATATCAGGCATCGCGAAAAAATCGGCCTGCCTGTTCCCCACGAATGGCTGAAGGAAGAGGCGCAAGCCCTCTTCGACAATATATTTGGCCTCAGGCAGTTTCCCTCCGGCCGTACGCTGTGGGTTGGCGGCACGAAGGTTTCGGAATCTTATCCCATGGCGAATTTCAATTGCAGCTTCACCAACATCGAAAAATGGGACGATCTTTGTGAGCTGTTTTATCTGTTGATGCTGGGCAGCGGCGTGGGCTTCAAGTGTACGCCCGATATGGCCGCGGGCCTTACTCCCATCCGTATAAACACCCGGTTGATCCTGTCGGACTACAACCCGGTTCCTGTGGATTACCGCCTGGAAAACACCGACGTGCGCCATCTGGAAAACGGGTTTGCCAAAATCTACGTCGGGGACAGCAAGGAGGGATGGCGGGACGCGCTGAAGCACTACCTGCTGCTGCTTACGGACGCAAGGTATGAGCATGTGCACACGGTCAAGATATCCTTCAATTCGGTCCGCCCCAAGGGCGAACGGCTGAAAACCTTCGGCGGCACCGCCTCCGGGCCGGAGCCGCTCCGGGAAATGTTCGCCGGGATCGACGCCGTGCTGAAAAACGGGATCGATTCAAGCCTTGCGCCGATCGAAGCGGACGAGCGCGGATACGGGCGCGTGCGCCCCATCCACATACTGGACGTCGGGAACCTTATCGGCAACAATGTGGTATCCGGCGGCGTCCGGCGGACAGCGGAGATCTTTTTGTTCGATCCCACGGATATGGAGTGCCTGTTTGCCAAGTATGGCATCAACGGCTTCTGGTCTGAGCAGCACTTTGCGCAGCACGGGGAAGTCCGCAGGCAGCTTCAGAAGATGGGCATCACCCCGCCCGCGTGGTTTGAGGATCTTTCCGTCAAATCCTATGACGCCGGGGTGAACGGCGCGTCACCCTTCCATTTTGGCCGCGCCGGCATCACCCACAGAAGGCTGTCCAACAACTCCCTGGCGCTTGAAGGGAAGCCCTCGCCGGACATGCTGCATTTGATCTTCCTGATGATCCAATTGGACGGGGAACCGGGGTTCATCAACCTGGAAGCGGCCCGGAAGCGCCGCGATAACATGCAGGGCGTGAATCCCTGCGGGGAGATTCTGCTGGACTCCAAGCAGCAGTGCAACCTGACCACCGTCAACCTGTGCGCCTTCCGGGGCGAAAGCGGCCTGGACCTTCATGCCGCTTCCCGCGCCCAGGCGCTTTCGGCCAGAACGGGTCTTAGGATGACGCTGATTGATCTGGAGCTGCCTGAATGGAATGAAAAGCACAAGCGTGACCGGCTGACGGGATGCAGCCTGACAGGCGTTCAGGATGCCTTTGCCGGCATGAACGAGGCCGGGCAGACCCATGCGCTGGAAGCGCTTTCCACGTCGGCGCGCCGGGCGGCGGAAGAATATGCCCACGAGCTGCGTATCCCATCCCCGCTGCTTACGACTACCATCAAGCCGGAGGGAACGCTCTCCCTGGTCGCGGGCGGCGTCTCGGCAGGGCTGCATAACGCGCACGCGCCATACTTTATCCGCCGCATCCGCATCTCCTCCGACGACGCGCTGGCCAAAACCGCACTGGCGCTTCAATGGAAGGTGCACCCGGAAATCGGGACACCCGGCAACGCCATCGAAAACGCGCGCACGCTGGTGATCGACTTCCCGGTTGCCTCCCATGCGAAGGTGACCAAGGGGGACGTGTCCGCATTGGCGCAGCTTGACCGCTACATCCAGTTCCAGAAACATTACACGCAGCATAATTCCAGCAACACCATCACGGTGAAGCCGGAGGAATGGCCGGATGTGGAAGCCGCGATCGCGAAGGTATGGGATTCCTTTGTAGGCGTTTCCTTCCTTGCCTACGACGGCGGCACATACCAGCTTGCGCCGTATGAGACGGTCACCAAAGAACAGTATGAAGCGCTGCGCGCGGGATTTACGCCGTTTGATCCGGCGCTGCTCACGGCATATGAGCATATCGGGGTATCCTCCGACGCGGAGGATGACGACTGCGTGAATGGCGCCTGCCCCATCCGGTAAACCGGCCTCACCCGTGGGAGGGCGTGATTTCGGCAAACATCCGTGCCGGCTCTCCGCTGGGCAGGGTCAGTTCCACATACATCCATATATCCCCCATGGTGCAAAGGCGCGTGACCGGATATTCCTGCCCGGTCAGCGGGATATCCCCGCCTATGCCCAGGGGATTGCTGGTGACAAACTGGTTATCCTGCCGGACCGCCACAGCCTCAAAGCGCAGCACGGGTACTTTAACGATATCCGCAAAGGCGCTTTGATGGATGTATCCAAACCGGAGAAGGCTGTCCTTCACACGGTATTGGATCAGCACCCAATCGCCATCGCGCCCGAATACCTGCACCCAGCTCTTTGTGCTTACGCGCGCCTTGCCGTCCGCTTCGCGGAAGTACGCCTTTCCCGGGCCGGAATAAACGTCGTAGACCCCCGCTTTCAGCTCGGCATCACAAGGCTTTGGAATGCGGTAAGCATCGCCGGAATCGGGGATGTCGGGTGCCGAGCCGGCGAGATAATCGGAGTAGGCTTTCCGGATGGCCTCTGCCGCCAGGCTTGTGTCAAAGGCCTGGAGGGCGGGCGACAATGGATAACGCTCATAACTGCCATACAGATACCCGTTGCGTGTATACACGGCAGGATGAATCTTCATATGATCCTTATGGAATGTGACCACCCAAATGCCTCCATCTTCCTTTTGAAAGATGCTGAGGGATTCGACCAAGCACTGGTTTCGCTCGTCACGCATAAGCGCGATGCTGTATTCCATATCCTCTACTGTATAGACGAGGTATGTGGCATGCGAAGATTCCGGTTCCATAAAATAGTACGGAATCGATACTTGCAAAGTATCCCGGCCGGCGGAAAGCGGGATCAGGCTGTCTGTCCGGTAGTTCCGGTTCTCCCCATCAAAGCGGTCCATGATATAGACCGTTCTGGTCTGTATCCGGTCAACAACAGCCAGCGAAGCCGCCTTGCCATCCGCATCCCACATATCCCATGCGGCCACATTGGCGTCCGCCCACGATTCATCGGGAAAGGCTTCCGTGAGGCGTTGGGTGATCATGGCAATCTGCCGGGCTTTATCCTTTTCGATTTCCTCCTTTGCGATCCGAAGCATTTGGAGGAAAGAGAAGCCCTGCTGTGTGGTATCAAAAATGCCGGCGGTGACAATGGCCGCACGGTTTTCGCCATACTTGCTCAGCGTCATCGTATGGTCATCGGGGTTCCTGGAGATGGAATAAGAGCTGCTCTCAAGATCGCCCTGCATATCGGAAAATCGCCAGTCACCCTCTTCGCTTTGCGTAAACCGGGCATATTGCTTGATTTCGTTCTCCGCGCACCGGGCAGACAGGACTGCGTTTGGGCGCAAGTATTGTTCGCCGGTGTCATGAGCCGCCACCTCTATATCGCTTGCATCCCATTCAGGGGGAATGGCATTTTCGTAACACGCTGTGACGGCAAATATCCCATCCTTTCTTTGGGCGATAACAAAAATCCTCCTGCCGGTTGCAGGGTCTGCCGCAATCCCCGCGCATAGGTCCCCATCGCGGCTCTGTGCAAGCAGCGTAAAGCCGCTCCATGGGCTTTGAAGCAGCGCCGTCTGCAGCGCGGTTTCCTGAGCGGCATAGGCCGCTGTCATGAACAGCGCCAGCGCAAGGAAGAAAAGGGCCATCCCGATTTTTCGCATATGTTCCTCTCCCCAAAAGATTATCTCCGGTATATAGAATAAACGCGGCTTAAATGGAAATGATTGCATGATGTTTGAGGTTGTTCCGCATGGGGCGGAAGTTCTGATGTTCTCCGTGGAACCAAAAGAGGGGCGCCTTCCGGCAGCCCCTTTTTTAATGTCACTTCAGGTCATACCCGAGGCCTTGGCATTTAGATTC
>JAEWWY010000467.1 GCA_023458835.1 Bacillota bacterium | reverse complement strand
CTTTGCTGTTTACTATTCTACCTTTCCCTCGTTTTCCCTTGCTCTGCCTCGCTTTTTTCCTTTTTCAGTGGGCCCTATATAGAGCTAGAAATGCATTAATCAGTCAACCAAAGGATAATACATTCCTATTGGTGTAATGCATTGGATAGCATGTTGGCGGAGATTTTCGCGGATCAAGGTACATATGCGGACTATCTCGTCGTTCCAACGGTTCCTTGAGCCTCAAATATGCCAATTATTCATTTTTGTCTTGGAACATTGGCCTATCTGGTTCTTGCCAAGGAAGTGCCTTGCTACCGAGCAAAATCACGAGAGTGGTTTAAAGGCCTCATTGTGGCGATTATTAGGGCATTATATCTTTATGGCATCGGGAATAATATCACAAAACACGCTATTCCCGCCTATTCCTGATCAGTTTCTGCTGTCACCCTTTTGGAGTGTTTCAGCCCATTCCATAATGGTATATCCTTTCTTATATGCGCACCTATCAGGATAACAGCATCCTGTCGTTGGCCAGTTGCTGGCCGCTGGCCTTGCCGAACATGCCAAGAAGCGCCTCGACGGTCAGGCGCTTTTTTTCTTCGCCCGAAACGTCCACGATGATTTTTCCCTCATGCATCATCAGCAGCCGGTTGCCGTGCTGGATGGCGTCCTTCATGTTATGGGTGACCATCAGGGCCGTCAGCCCATCCTCCGTAATGAACCGGTCGCTCAGGTCCAGCACCTTGGCGGCTGTTTTGGGGTCCAGCGCCGCGGTGTGCTCATCCAGGAGCAAGAGCCTTGGCGCCTCCAGCGTAGCCATCAACAGGGTAAGCGCCTGCCGCTGCCCGCCGGAAAGAAGGCCCACCTTGCTGGTCATACGGTGCTCAAGCCCCAGGTCCAGGTGCTTGAGCAGCTCAAAATACCGTTTCCGCTCAGCGGCGGTGACGCCCCAGCGCAGGGTGCGCCTTTGGCCGCGGCGAAGCGCCAGCGCCAGGTTTTCCTCGATGTTCATGTCCCCCGCGGTGCCCATCATCGGGTCCTGAAAAACGCGGCCCAGGTAGCGGGCGCGCTTGAACTCCGACAGCCGGGTAACATTGACGCCGTCGATCTCGACCGTTCCGGCATCCACGGGATAGACGCCGGCCACGGCGTTCAAAAGCGTTGATTTGCCCGCGCCGTTGCCGCCGATCACGCTGACAAAATCACCTTTGCGCAGCGTAAGGCTTACCCCGTCCAACGCCATCTTTTCATTGACGGTACCGGTGTTAAAACTCTTTTTAAGGTTGGTGAGCGTCAGCATCATGCAGCCCCCTTTGCGGACCGCCTGAGCGTATTCAGGTGATCCCTGAACATGGGCAGGGAAAGCGCCAGCGCCACGGTAAGCGCCGTGAACAGCTTCAGGTCATTGGTGGGCATGCCCAGCTTGAGCACCAGCGCAATGATAACGCGGTAGGTTACCGCGCCAAGGATCAATGAGAACAGGCGGCTGAAGAAATTGCGCCGACCGAACAGTACCTCGCCAATGATCAGGGAGGCCAGGCCGATCACAATGGAGCCGGTGCCCATCTGCACATCGGCAAAGTTCTGGCTTTGGGCAATCAAGGCGCCGCTCAGCGCCACAAGGCCGTTGGAGATGGCCAGCCCGAGAATTTTCATGCTGTCGGTATTGATGCCCTGGGCGCGCACCATCCTGGGATTGTTCCCGGTGGCCCGGATGGCATTGCCCAGCTCCGTCCCGAAGAACCAGTAAAGGATGGCGATGATGGCCATGACCAGCGTAAAGCCCAGGATCGCCACAGCCGTATTTTTCCCCAGCCCCAGCCCTTCCAGCAGGCTGTATACCGTGGACATGCGCAGCAGGGACACGTTGGCCTTGCCAAGAACGCGCAGGTTCACCGAGTACAGCGCGATCATGGTGAGGATGCCGGACAGAAGCGCCGGGATCCGCAGCTTTGTGTGCAAGAGCCCGGTGGCAAGCCCGGCCGCAAGCCCGGCGAAAAAAGCGCAGGCTGTGGCAAGATACGGGCTTGCCCCGCCTGCGATCATCGACGCGGAAACCGCCGCACCCAGGGTGATGCTGCCCTCCACGGTCAAGTCGGCTATGTCCAGAATGCGGTAGGTGATATACACGCCAATGGTCATGACTGCCCAGAGCAGCCCCAGCGCAACCGCGCCCAACAAGATTTGCTGCATGAATGCCAGAACTCCCTTGTATGGGCGGGAGGCCGCCTTGCGCGACCTCCCGCCGCTATATCCGCCTGATTATTCCATGAGTGCGGCGTAAGCCTGATACGCCTGGGGGATGATGTAGCCGATTGCCCCGGCATAGGTGGCGTTGAAGGTGTAATCCATCTTGGCGGCGGTTTCGATGGGCATCTTTGAGATGTCCTCGCCGCCCAGCACCCGGACGGCCATCAGGCCGGTCTGATAGCCCAGGTCGTAGTAGTTGATGCCCAGGGTAGCAAGCCCGCCTGCCATGACCATGCCGGCCTCGCCGCCGATAAGGGGCTTTCTCGCGGCGGTGGCCACTTCGTACACCACCGGCATGGAGGATGCGAACACGTTGTCCGTGGGAATGTAAATGGCGTCGCAGGCTTCAACGATGGACTGGGTGGCCTGCTGAACGTCGTTGGAGTTGGTAACGGTCACTTCCGTATAGGCCATGCCCTGGGCTTCGATGGCATCCTTCGCCATTTTCGCCTGCAGTACGGAGTTGTCCTCGCTGGAGGTGTACAGCACCCCTACCGTTTTGGTGTCCGGGAACAGTTCCTTCAAAAGCTTGATCTGGTCGGCCACAGGATTCATGTCGGTGGTGCCGGATACGTTGGTGCCGGGCACCTCGTTGCTGTCAACCAGCCGGGCAGCCACGTAGTCGGTGATGGCGGTGCCCAGGATCGGGATTTCGGTGGTCTTGCCGGCAACCGATTGCGCCGCGGGAGTGGCAATGGCAAGCACCAGGTCCACATTGTTGGCGAGAAAGCGGTCGGAGATCGTTGCCAGGTTGGATGCGTCGGCCTGGGCGTTCTGGATATCCAGAGCGATGGTATCGCCGTCCGTAAACCCGTTGTCCGCAAGCGCCTGAACAAAGCCTTCCCGCGCGGAATCCAGGGCAACGTGCTGCACATACTGGATCACGCCAATGGTCTTTTTCGCCTGGCCGGCCGATGCCATCACCGGCATGCAGAAGATCACCAGGGCCAAAATGAAGGTCAACAGTTTTTTCATGATCAAAATACCCTCCTCAAGATTGATTCTTATGATCACATGCGGGATGCATGCAAACAAAAGACGTCCCCTTTTTTACCAGGAGGGCGCCGTACAGCCTATTGTTTTGAAATACAAAAACACAGCTCCAACAGGCGTGGCTGCCCTCGAAGTAATGGCGGTGAAACCTACAAATCCTACCGTCCAACCTATCCTGCAAGTAGCGTTCACCCCCATGGGCCGGGCGAGCGGCCCACCGGGCAACCTTCTTGAGAGCATATGGTCTGTTTTCCGTTTACACATATGCTGATATTATAATAACTTCACGGGAAAAGCTTGTCAAGCCCTTTCCCGGACCAGGGCAGTCTCAATTAAACTTTTTTGATAAGGGAGGGTTGATTGGA
>JAEWWY010000466.1 GCA_023458835.1 Bacillota bacterium | reverse complement strand
GATGGAAGACGGGTCTTTCAGAGTTCAACTTGAGGAATTTCAGTTTTGGATAATTTCAGACCGTATTGCACATTTGGGTATTGTATACGCATACTTTTCTCCATTTAAACCGGCCGCCCACTTGTTTTTCTGCCGATATTGCAGTATGATATGCAGAGGATATGATAAGGATATACGTCCATGTTCGAAAACGTTTTAGTCATATCATAAGAAGCGGAGGCACTGCCATGACGTACGGTTTTTTTGATGATGCCCGGAAGGAGTATGTGATCACCCGCCCGGACACGCCATATCCCTGGATCAATTACCTCGGGAGCGAGGATTTCTTTTCCCTTCTATCCAACACCGGCGGCGGCTACAGCTTCTGCAAGGACGCGCGGCTTTTACGCCTGACACGGTATCGCTATAACAATGTGCCCACCGATGCGGGCGGGCACTATTTCTATATCAGGGATGGGGAAACGGTGTGGAATCCCGGATGGATGCCGGTGAAAACGGATCTTGACCGGTATGAATGCCGGCATGGGCTGGGATACAGCATATTTACTTCAGAGAAAAATAACCTGCGGGCAAAGCAGACGGTGCTGGTGCCCCGGGGGCGCACCGCTGAGGTGACGCAAATCGTATTGACCAATGCTTCCAATGAAGAGAAGCGCGTCAGCCTGTACAGCTTTGTGGAGTTTTGCCTGTGGAACGCCATGGATGACAATATCAACTTCCAGCGCAATTTTTCCACCGGAGAGGTGGAGGTGCATGGCAGCGCGTTGTACCACAAAACGGAATACAGGGAGAGGCGAAACCATTATGCCGTGTTTGCGGTAAATGCTTCCGCAGATGGCTTTGACACCGACCGGGAATCTTTTGTAGGCTTGTACAATGGCCTGCATGCGCCCCAGGCGGTCCTGGAGGATAAACCCCGCAACAGCGTTGCCAGCGGCTGGGCTCCCATCGGTTCCCACTGTTTGCGCCGGGTGCTGAAGCCGGGTGAATCTGTTTCCTTCATTTTTGTGCTGGGCTACTGCGAGAACCCGGAGGAGGAAAAGTTTGAAGCGCCAGGTGTGATCAACAAGGCCCCGGCGCGCAAGCTTCTGGAGGAATTCCGGACTGATGGACAGTTTGACTCCGCGCTTGAAGAGTTGAAGGCCTATTGGGAGGACCTGCTGCTTGGCTATCAGGTACAAAGCGAAAACGACAAGCTGGACCGCATGGTAAACGTTTGGAACCAGTATCAATGCATGGTCACCTTCAACCTGTCCCGCTCCGCATCCTACTTCGAGTCAGGCATTGGCCGGGGCATGGGCTTCCGCGATTCCACCCAGGACCTGCTGGGCTTTGTACACCTGATCCCCGCCAGGGCCAGGGAGCGAATCCTGGACATCGCCGCCACCCAGTTTGAGGACGGCAGCGCTTACCACCAGTACCAGCCGCTGACCAAGCGGGGAAACATGGATGTGGGCAGCGGTTTTAACGACGACCCGCTGTGGCTGATTTTCGGCGTGGCCGCGTATATCAAGGAAACGGGGGATTACTCCATTCTTCAGGAATCCGTGCCCTTTGACAACAATGCGGAAAAGGCCCAGCCCCTGATGGAGCATTTGCGCCGTTCCTTCCGTTACACCAGCACGCATCTGGGCCCCCATGGCCTGCCGCTCATCGGACGTGCTGACTGGAACGACTGCCTGAACCTGAACTGCTTTTCCAAAACGCCGGGGGAAAGCTTTCAAACCGTTCAGAATTATGACAGCGGCATAGCGGAATCGGTGTTCATCGCCGGGATGTTTGTGGCCGTGGCGGACGATTATGCCCAGCTTGCAAGGCGCTTCGGCTGGGCGGAGGAAGCTGCCTTTGCCGTGCAGGAAAAAGACAAAATGGAAAAAGCTGTGCTGCAACACGGCTGGGATGGCGAATGGTTCCTTCGGGCTTACGACGCCTACGGCAACAAGGTGGGCAGCAGGGCATGCGCGGAAGGTCAAATTTTTATCGAGCCCCAGGGCTTCTGTGTGATGGGTGGGATCGGCGTAAAGGAGGGCCTGGCACAGCAGGCGCTGGATTCCGTAAGGGAAAGGCTCATGAGCCGCCGCGGCATTGCGCTGCATACGCCGCCCTATACCGTGTATCATCCGGAGCTGGGGGAGATCAGCTCCTATCCTCCGGGATACAAGGAGAATGGGGGAATCTTCTGCCACAACAACCCCTGGATCGTTATTGCGGAAACGGTACTGGGCCATGGCGGACGGGCGTTTGAGGCCTATCGCCTTACCTGCCCCACCTACATCGAGGATCAAACGCTCCACCGTATGGAGCCCTATGTGTATTCCCAGATGATTGCCGGCCCCTATGCGCCCCGTTTTGGTGAGGCGAAGAACAGTTGGCTTACCGGCACGGCGGCGTGGTGCTTCTATGCCATATCCCAGGCCATTTTGGGGATCAAGCCCGGCTACGACGGGCTCATAATCGATCCCTGCCTGCCGGAGGAACTGAGGGAGCTTACGCTGACAAGGCGCTGGCGGGGGAATACCTATGTAATCCGTGTGGAAAACAGGAGCGGCGGAGAGAAGAAGTCTGTGCGGCTAATGGCAGAAGGCCTGGAAGTACAAGGCAATATGCTGCCGGCGTCCGGGGAAACGGGAAAGACGTTCCATGTGACGGCGGTTGTGGAATAAAAGCTCAAATGAATCTTGCAGATGACAATCCCTTGTCCATGTGGTATCATACGCTAAAGCCACAACAAGGGGGGCTTGTCCATGGCGGATACGCCGCTGCTCACTGCCTGCATCGTTACCTACAACAGCGAGGAGCACATTGCAAACGTGCTTGCCTCGCTGTTTCAAAGCACCATTGCGGACCGTATGGAAATTACCGTGGCGGACAACGCCTCCACCGACCGGACGGCGGCCATAGTGCAAGAAAATTTCCCCGATGTGCGGCTG
>JAEWWY010000465.1 GCA_023458835.1 Bacillota bacterium | reverse complement strand
GCATGCATCCGCCGGCCCTTGAAGCCACGCCTCCCCGGCAACCCTCCCTTTTGCGTGTTGATGCAACCCAAGGCAATCATGTAACCTGTTACATTTATTGGAACCGGATATACGGTGGCCGCCGCATTCCTCCGCAGGCGTTTGTACGGCCGCCCGCACCGCCGTTTGTTTACGCATCATACTCTGTGTGTAACGCATGTAATCCTTTACATAGGGGCATTCTACCACGGCCGCAGCATGGTGTCAAGGGGTGTTTTCACTTTTGATCCGAACCTGAATCCTTGAAATGCAGGAGTTTTTTCTATGTTCCGGAACGCCGCCCGGGTTTCATGGCGGATGGCATGCACCCGTTGACAGCGGGGCCGGGCAATGATATAATTACTCATGATAAGAAAACGATTACTTCATTTTTCAAGAGGTGCGACTTGAAAACCACATCATCCGCCACGATCCATGACGTAGCCAAAGCCGCCAGCGTATCGGTTGCGTCCGTATCCCGCTATATCAACGGTACCGCCTTTGTCAGCAAGGATACGGGCGCCCGCATCGCCACCGCCATCGACACCCTGCGGTACAGCCCCAACAAAATGGCGCAGGCGCTGAAGACGGAGCGCTCCAACCTGATCATGATGGTTGTGCCCGATATCGGAAACCAGTATTACGCGGAGCAGTATAAAACCATTCAGGCCATAGGGGCCCAGCACCGCTATGCCATCATGCTGCACAGCTCCAACGAGCGGATAGAAAATGAGTTCCGCGCCATCGAGGTGGCCAGGGAGCACCAGTGCGACGGGCTGATCATGTTTTCCTCCTTCAACGATCCGGAAATCAGCAGGCGCCTTGATTTCCTGTCCATTCCCATCTCCACCGTGCCCGGCTGGAAGCAGAAAACGAATTATGAGGCCGCCATCTGCCTGACCACCCGCCATCTCATTGAGTACGGCCACCGCAACATCCTGTATGTGGGCGGCGCGGAAAGCAACTGGATCAATATCCAGCGCCGCAACGGCTTCATCAGGGCCATGGATGAGGCCGGGTATTCCTACAACCCTTCCGATTGGTTTGAGATGGACTTCACCACCGCCGCCGGCTACAAGGCGGGCAAGTATATCAGCGCGATGCCCAACCGGCCAACCGCCATCTGCGCCGCAAACGACCAACTGGCCTTCGGCCTCATCATGGCGCTGCAGGAAAGCGGCATCCGGGTCCCGGAGGATATTTCGATCACCGGCATGGACGACGTGGAATTTTCCCGCTTGCTGAATCCCTCCCTGACCACCATCTGCAACGACCCCAGGCCCATCGCGGAATACCTGATCAATAACCTGCTGAACATGATCAACGGCGGAACGCATATGGACTTCACAGGCCCGGAGAATACCCCCCAGGTCATCATCCGCAGCAGCACCCGCAACATCAGCGGCGGCTGAAGCAGGCGGCAGAATCCTGATGCCCGGCCGTGTTCTGTGACTTGATTACAGAAAAGCATGGATCTTCCTGATATGGTAGGCACTGGTATTCCCAATACATCCAATGAAAGGGAGAGTGCAAACATGGAAGAAATCCAAGTCACAAGAATGCCTTTGATCGGCGATACCGCTCCGGCGTTTCAGGCAAAGACCACCCAGGGAGACATCCGTTTTCCGGAGGATTACAAGGGCAAATGGGTCATTTTGTTTTCCCATCCTGCCGATTTTACGCCCGTATGCACCACTGAATTCATGACATTCGCATCCATGGCGGACGAATTCAAGGCGCTGAATACCGAATTGATCGGGCTTTCGGTGGATTCCCTCTACGCCCATATCGCCTGGCTGCGCAAGATTCAGGAGCTGGAGTGGAACGGGAAAAAGAACATAGAGGTCAAGTTCCCGCTGATCGAGGACATCCGTATGGAGGTTGCCAACAAGTATGGCATGATGCAGCCGGGACAGTCCAACACCCAGGCGGTGCGCGCGGTTTTTGTGATTGATCCCAATGCCAAGATCCGCACGGTTTTGTATTACCCCCTCACCACAGGGCGCAATTTTGATGAAATCAAGCGGATCGTCCTGGCGCTGCAAAAAGCGGACAGCGACAGCGTGGCCACCCCCGCCGACTGGCGTCCCGGCGACGATGTGATCGTACCCACCGCCGGCTCCTGCGGGACCGCCAGGGAGCGCATGGAAAATCAAAACAACGACCAGTATTGCCTGGATTGGTTCATGTGCTTCCGCAGGGAAAAGAAATAAAGAAACCACGGGCAGGGTGCGGGATTCGGTGACAAGGAGGATGTGCGGCCTCGCCGGTGCGGGCATGATACGGCCCGCCCGCGGCAGGGTTACCCTGGCGGATATGGGAAGGCCGCGTGGTTTGGATCAAATCCGTCCATACTGTTCATCGTATATGCGGCGAAGGTCTCCTTCGCCGCCTTCCTGTTTACATTGCTTACAAATAGAATGGAAAAACGCCATTGCGGCAAAGGGGAGTGTATAGCATGAAAAGAAAAAGAACAGCCGCCGCCCTGCTCCTGGCGGGGGTATTGCTGGTATCCGGCTGCGCGGCAAACGATCCTCCCATAAAAGGCGGGCAGAACATGCCCTCCCAGACGCCGGCCGGCGCCTATCAAAAAATAACCGCCGAGGAAGCCCGCCGGATGATGGGGGAAACCGGTGAATTGATCCTGCTGGATGTGCGCACCCAGGAGGAGTTTGATGAAAAGCATATCGAAGGCGCGGTCCTGCTTCCTGATTTTCAGGTCCGGGATAAGGCGGGGGATCAATTGCCGGATAAGGACGCGGTGATCCTTGTGTATTGCCGCAGCGGGCGCAGGAGCGCGGGGGCCGCGCAGCAACTGGCAGATATGGGCTATACCCATGTGTACGATTTCGGCGGCATCATCGACTGGCCGTACGCCACCGTCAGCGGGGGAGCCGGGGCGGAATGACGGGGTTGCATAGCTGCTGCATGGGGCGGAGGATGCGCGGCGGCGAAGAAGCTTTGCATGGTTTGTGAGGAGCTTGTTTCGCAGCGGATGGTCAACTGTGAAAGCAGCGGGGTTTATGATCCCCGGCGGGAGGTCAATAAACAAACAACGCCACAGGGGCGGGGCTTTGCTCCGCCCCTGCGGCGTTGTTTTTCATTGAGGGGGAGCAGAGCTCTCCCCCGATGGCATCCGGACGAAGAGGAAGGGGCTTTCCAAGTGATCATCATTCTTGGGGGATGAATCAATAATGCTGAAGCAAAATGCCGAAGCGTTATTTTCCGCGTTTTTACAGGAATCATTTTATTGGGCTTGGCGGCCGGGATGAAGCAGGTACGTAATCCGTGATCGTCCCTGTTCCGTGACGTTGGCAGTTGACGGAACACCGGTGTTTACCGGGGCATGAATGATGCGGTGCAGCATGAGCCGCCGTTTACGCGAGAACCTTCATCACTGCCTTGCGGGTGGTTCCCGCGCCAATGACGGGGCGGTGCGCATCGTGGGGAAAGAAAACGGCGAACGCGCCTGCCGGCAGGGGCAGGGCCAACCCATGAAATGGGCTGTGGGAGAAACGGATGTCCTTTTGCGCATCATAGGCAGACCAGCCGTCCACCAGGTCTATGGGGGCGTACCCAATGGTCTCCCCGTCTTTTAGGGCGATCTGGATATCGATATACAGCCGGTGAGCCTCCCAGGCGGTCTCTTCAAAGCTTTTGAGCGCCGGCTCCTGAACAAGCAGATAGATCCGTTCCCCGTCCACCTCGTGCCTGCCCGGGGCAAGGCCCGCAAGGCCGCAGGCCATTATATAATCCAGGGCCTCATCCAGCGCGGCGTGCAGGCCCTTGTACCTGCCGATATTTTGGATGTTATCCAGAATCATGCCATCATCCTTCCATGGCGCAATGCTTATGCCTGCGCCTGCTTTTCTTCAAAAACGGCATCGAGCCATTCCAGGGCCATTGGAAGCCAGCTTCCGATCCTTTTGTCTTTTTTGCCATACGCGGGATCGTCGCAGGCCGCCATGCCGTGAAAGCCGCCGTCATACAGGTGCAGCTCGAAGGGGATCCTTTTTTCCCTGAGGGCTGTTGCCAGAAGCAGCGAATTTTCGGGCAGGACCCTCGTGTCGCCCAGCGCGTGCCAGAGGAACACGGGCGGCATATCCGGCGGGATGCGCTTTTCAAAGGAGACTTCCTCCAGGCGGGGGCTATCCTTTTCCCCCAGAAGCGTTTCAAGGCAGTCGCGCGCGCCGTATTCCCCGGCGGTGATCAGCGCGTACCCCAGCAGAAGGGCGTTGGGCCTGCAGCGCCTGCGGTCCAGTATGGGGATGCCGGAGAAGAACGCTTCATCGCTCCCCAGAACGCCCAGCCCTGCGGCCAGGTGCCCGCCCGCCGAAAAGCCGAGGACGGCGATCCTGTCTTCCTCCACAAGCCATGCATCCGCGTTTTCCCGAAGCATCTGGATGGCGCGGAAGCCGTCATAAAAAGGCTGGGGATAGGTATTGGGCCGCACGCTGTAATACAGCACGAAGGCGTTCAGGCCTTGGCTTGTGCATTTGAGCGCGACGGCTTCGGCCTCGCCTTCGAAGCAGCGGATGTAAGCGCTGCCCGGAAGGATCAATATGGAGGGCCGTTTTTCTTTTCCCTCCGGCACATAGGCGCTCAGCACGGGAACGCCATGCCCCGGGCGGTACGCTTCGGGCTGGCCTTCCCAGATGGGTATCCTTTTACAAAGCACGATGCATGCCCTCCGTCCCCTGACCGGATTCCTATGTATTTTTGCTTGAAATCATTGGCGGCGCATATTATAATCAGAGTAATTAATTCATTTGATAAAATCATTCAAAGGGTGTGATTGTATGCAGGACGAGCCCAAGCGCTTCGGGGTCAATATGCTGGATGTGCAGGAGATCAACCGCGCGCTCACGCTGAAGGTGCTGCACGAGAAGGGGGAATGCTCCCGCACGGAGATCGCCAAGGCCACGGGGCTGAGGCAGACCACCATCACCAACATCGTCAACGACCTGATCGGGTGCGGGATTGTGGTGGAAACATCCCTGCTGCGCGGGGAGCGGGGCCGGCGCTCCATCGGCCTGCGGCTGAACCAATCGGGCTACCGGATCATCGGCATGCGCCTGGTGCGGCATCAGATCCGGGCGGGGCTGTTTGACCTGACCAGCACCCAGCACGAATACCTGGAGGAGCGGATCAGCGCGGAGGAGGGCGTGGCGGCGGCCATCGGCAGGATGAAGCACATGATCTGGCAGTTGATGGACGCGGCCGGCGATGCCAAGATACTGGGCATCGGCATCGGCGTGCCCGGCCCATACCTGCGCGCCGATGAGCGGATCGCCTTCATGGCGGATTTTCCGGGCTGGGAGAGCTTCTCCATCAAGGAGGAGCTTTCCCGGACGTTCGGGCTCAGCGTGTATATCGAGCAGGATTTTCACGCCGGGGCCCTGGCGGAATGGTGGTTTGGCGGCCAGCGGGGGGATGCGCACACGCTGCTTGCGGTGCGCATGGAACAGGGGCTGGGCGCGGGGCTGATCCAGGATGGCGTGCTGTATTACGGCAGCCAGGGGATCGCCGGGAACATCGGGCACCTGACCATCGATTACCAGGGCCTTCCCTGCGAATGCGGCAGCCGGGGCTGCCTGCGCAATTACTGCACGGGCAAGGCGCTGGTCAAGGAAGTGAAGGCGGCGCTGGAGCGGGAGGATACAAAGACCACCTTAAGAGGGCTGCAGCCCCTGGCCGTCAGGGATATCCTGGAGGCGGCCGTCTCCGGCGACGCCTTTGCCGCGGAGGCGGTGCGCAGATGCGCCAGGTTCCTGGGCTATGGCCTGATCAGCGTGGTATACGCCTATAATCCGGACCTGATCATTTTAAGCGAGGAGTTCGCCCCGGCGGGCGGGCTGTTCCTGAAGGAGGTCCGGGCGGTGTTTGCCGAGCGCTTGCAGCCCGCCATCTCCGGCCATATCCGCATCGCCTTCACCAGGCTGCCCCGGGACCCGGTGATCATGGGAACGGTGGCCGCCATCATCAACTGGGTGATGAAGAATCCTTCCCAGTACCTCGACCTGGTTTGACCGGTCATGTTATGAAAATCAGGGTGCGTATTCGATCCTGAGGCCCTCAAGCATCGCGGCGGTTTTTTCCAGCCCGTCCGCCAGCCCGGAATAATACAGCGCCAGCCGGTACAGCCCTACCAGCGCGTCCTCGGAATAGGGCGTAAACCGGCAGGGGGCCCCGAATTGCTCCTCTATGGCGCTGCACAGCCTGGGCGCCTTGCGGGGGATGCCGCCTGAGAGCGCAATGCCCGCCGGCGGCTGTGCTCCGCACATGGTGATAAACGCCTCATGGTAGCGCCGGGCCATGTCCCTGTACGCGGCCGCGAACAGATGGTCAAACCGCAGGTTGCCCGTGCCGATGCCGGTGATGCTTCCCCAGCCGGCCTCATGAAAAAATGACATATCCACTTCCAGCCCGTTTTGCCCTTGGAGAGGCTCCGTATCCAGACCGCTTTCAAAGCGGCGCAGCCGCTCCCAAAGGGCTTCGGGGTCCATGCCGCGCACATCAAAAAGCCGCGCGCCCGTATCCAGCAAAAAGTCCAGCAGAATATTCAGGGCCCTTCCCGCCGGCAGGTGGGATACCGTCCGGTAGACCTGGCCGTCAAACAGCGGGCGGACGCTGTAGGGCCCCGGCACGGGCTTGTCGGTGAGGTAGACCAATTGCGAGCCGGTGGCGATGTTGATCATCAGCTCGCCTTTTTGGGGCATGGTGCCCAGGATGGCCGCCTGCTGGTCGCCGATGGCGGTATACAGGGGGATGCTCCGGCCGGATATCCGCAACTCCCCCGCGGGTTCAGGGCCGGTAACCACAGGCGGCAGCTCCACATCCGCAAGGTCAAGCAACACCGCCATCTCCTTTAGCCAGCGACGGTCATACACGTCGTACAGCCCGGTGGAACAGGCGTTGGTCTCGTGGATGGGCGCGGGCTTGCCGGTCAGGGCCTCGATCAGCGCGTCGCCCAGCAGTGACAGCCGCACCGGGGCGCGGGGAAGCGCATCCCTGGTGGCAATCAATTGCAGCACGCTGTGGGCGGGGGACATGTTGGTGCCGGTGCGCGCAAGCAAACGCTCCGGCACGCGGGAAAGCACGAATTCCCTGCTGCTTTCGCCCCCGCGCATGGGCTGCGATGCGCGCAGGTCCTGCCAGGTTACATAATCGGTCAGGCGCCGTCCGTCCGCCTGCGTCAGGAGCATGCCGTGCATCTGCACGGAAAACACGGCGCCGTCAATTGGCTGGCGTTCCGCTTCCTCCTTTATGATGGCGCGCACCTTGTCCGCAAGGGGCGTGATGGGCAGCTCGCATATCCCCCCGGCCGGTTCCGCCGGGGCGGGCATAGGCCGCTTGCATATGTTCCGGAGGGCGCGGCCGTCAAGGTCGAGAAGTGCTGATTTGATAAAGCTGGAGCCGATGTCTATCGCAAGAAAACGCATGGACGCTCTCCTTATATTTCAATGGATACGGCGCCGGATGCGGAAGCCTTGGCGCTTACGGCCTTCCTGAATAAATCCATGTCGCGCTTCATGCCGGTGACAAAGGCGTATACATCCCCCGAGTGGAACAGCATGTTCATGCCCGTCTCCCGCGCCCAGGCGATTTGGTCCTCAATAGGTCCCAGGGCATGGACGCCGGCCGCCACGCCCCGCGCGCGCGCGCGGCGGAGGATGGAAGCCACCGCCTGCTGGAAGGCGGGGTCCTGGTAGCTGTTCGGCATGTCCATGCTGTAGGAAAGGTCGTTGGGGCCGATCACGATGCCGTCCAGGCCCGGCACGTCCAGCAGCGCGTCCAGGTTCTCCGCCGCATCCACGCTTTCGATGTTCACAAACAGCATGTTGTTGCGGTTGGCCTCCTGAAGGCTGTCCCGCAGGCCGCCGGGAAAGGGTGCCTGGCCGTGCAGCTCGCGCTGAAGCTTTTGCCCCTTCACCGGCTTTAGATGCACAGCGCCGGCCATCTGGCGCAGCACCTCCGGCGATTCCATATACGGCACCACGATGCCCTGGGCGCCGCCGTCCAGCACCTGGGTGGCCCGGGCCGGGTCCGCCGAGGGGATGCGCACGATAGGGGCCAGGCCCGCGGCCGCGTAGGCCATGCACATCCAGGACAATGTAAGAGAATCGATCATTACATGCTCGGTATCGATAAATACGAAATCCAGGCCGATTTGGCCCACATATTTCAGCCACTTGGGAGAGGGAGACACGATCAGCGTGCCGCATACCGTTCCGCCCTCCCTGAGGGTTCGTTTCATATCCCGGCCGTTCATACAGGCCCTCCTTCCGGCATAAAATCAAGGCCGATCAAGCGCCACGCCCTGGCGGACAAGCTCCCCGCGCACCTTCCCGTAATCGGCCTGGCGCACCGGTACCCCGGCAAGCGAGGCAATGGCCGCCGCCGCGCCCGCGCCCTGCCCGCAGACCATGGTGACCGCCATGACCCGCAAAAGGGCGGCCGGTTCGGTGCTTGCGCCCCGGCCCGCGCCGATGACCAGCCCCTCCACCCGTTTGGGCAGCAGGCAGGACAGGGGGATCTGATATACGTCGTTGGTGAAGCGCTGGGCGCTCCATGCGCCCTTGCCGCCGTGCATTATCTCATGGCGCTCCACCACGCCCACGCCGATGGCATCGGGGAAGCGGCTGGGGCTGCGCTTGTCCTCCCGGCCGAAGGTGGTTTCCCCGTCGATCCAGCGGGAGGCGCGTATGCCCAGGTCGTCGGCGGTGGCGCTGATATAGGCGTTTTCAAAGCCGGGCATGCGTCTTTGGTAAAAGGACGCCACATGGAAGGCCATGCGCCTTCCGTCCAGCACCGCCCGGGAGAGGGTGGCGGCATCCAGGTCCCTGAGGGTGGTGAACCCGGTGATGATATGGGCCACGCCCGTATGCCTGATGCAATGCATCTGCATGGCGTCCAGCGTGTCGTACTGGCCTAGGGATGGCTGCAGGGTGCCGTCCTCCAGCGCCTTGCGCACGATGTCCATCTGGATCCCTCCGCCGTGGGGGAAGAGGAAGGTGCCGTACTCGTCGTACTGCCTGAGGGCTTCCTCCAGCGTCCATTCAATGTCCATATTCTCGGCATACTGGTCCTTGTGGGCGCGGAAATATCCGACGAACGCGTCCAGGTCCACATTGCTCATGCGGAACACATAGCTGTGCTTGCAGCCTGCGCAAGGCTTGGAAAGCCCCTCCCGCATGGGCGCGCCGGAAAGCTGCGCCACGATGGAGTCGCCCGTGGCATCCACGGTATTCCTTGCCAGCACGGCGGTGAGCCCGTTGGAGCCGGCAATGACCAGGCCTGCCACGCGGTCCCCGTCCATCAGCACATCCGCCACCGGGGAATCCAGCAGCACCGTGACGCCGGCCTCCTCCAGCAGCTCATGCAGCGCAAGCTTGGCTTTTTCCACATCGTAAATGATATGCCCCTTGTGCTTTTCCCAGCCGGCGCCGGCGCCGGCCCTGACCGCCAGCGCGTCCACCACCTCGTAGGGGATGCCCTTTACGGCGATCTGCCGGTCATAGGTCGCCAGGCAATGGAATACCGAGCAGCACATGCCCGCGGTGGCCACGCCGCCCAGGTATCCGTTCCGTTCCACCAGTATGGTGCGCGCGCCTGCCCTGGCCGCTGCGATGGCGGCCGCCACGCCGCCCAGCCCGCCGCCGGCCACCAGAACGTCCGCGCGGGCCGTTGCGGGAATATCCGCCTGGTAGCGCTTAAGCTCTGTGTCCGTGGGCCTTCCTGTTGCCTTTGCCGGGTCTGCCATGGCTGTATCCTCCCTATACTGGGGTGCGGGGCGGACTGTTCCGCCCACCCCGCACCCGGTCATTAAGCCTTGAATAAGCTGTCAAGCGCCTGAAACCCGCGTGGTTACCTGGTGATGCCCATTTCGGCGGCGTATTCGTTCACCAGTTGCGTCTGCTTCTCCAGGTTGTAGTTGGCTTTGAGGGTGTCCACCATCCCGTCGATGGCCTTGGCGGCGTCCGCCTTGGGGTCCATGATCGTGGAGACGATCACCTGGGTTACATAGTCGCTCATGCCGGCATCAAGCTGCTCGTCCTTGATGGCGGGCACGGTCCAGTACATGGCGGCGTAGAAGTTCTTCTCGCGGGCGCGGCGGGCAGCCAGCAGCTCGATGGTTTCGGGCTGGTACATTTCGCGCACGGGGTCCAGGGGCAAAAAGGGCATGGCGTAGGTGGCGGTGATGCCGTTGTTGATCAGCAGGCTGTTGTCCTTTTTGAACTCGTCCCGGGGCATGAGGATGCCGTCCTTGATGTCGTAATGCTCACCTTCATACCCGGCGCGGATGACCACGTAATTATCCATCTCGGCCAGCCAGTTCAGGTACAGCATGGCCAGCTCGGGGTCCTTGCTGTCAACGGGGATGCAGGTGAACTGGCGCACGATAGGGTTGCCGCTGGTCAGGTAGCCGCCGCCGCTGCCCGGCGTCTTCTCCAGGCAGGGGATGCAGCTCCACTGCTGGCCGGGATCGGAGCGCAGGTCCGATACGCTGGGATCGGTATGCCAGAGCTGGGCGCTGACCACGCCGAACTTGTTGGTGGCCGCGAAGGCCTTCTTGTCGCCGTCCTCGGTGACGGCGAAGGATTCCAAAATGAGCCCTTCGGCATACAGGGACTGCAGGTAGGCCACGGCGTCCTTCAAGGCGGGCTGCGCCGGCCCGTAGCCGATGGTGTTATCCTCCAGCCATACCCACTGGCCGGGGTTGGCGCCATAAGCGGCCCAGATGGGGCTGAAGGTCTGGCTGATGTTCTTTATGCCGCCCAGGCCCGTGGTGTCATTGGCGCCGTTGCCGTCGGGATCCTTCGTTTTGAAGGCGCGGAGCACCTCGGTGAACTCATCCAGGGTGGCGGGCATGGCAAGGCCCACCTTGGCAAGCCAGTCGGTGCGGATGGCGAACATGTCAAAGTCGGTCTCCGCGTTGGAGTTGATGGCGTAGATCTTGCCGTCGGGGGCGCGCAGCGCGTCGATCTGCTCCTGTGTGCGGTATTTGTAGATATTGGGGGCATACTTCTTCATCAGCGGCTCCAGGTCAAGGAACAGCCCCTGCTCCACAAAGCTCTGGTACAGGTCGGTGAGCCCGCTGGGAATGGAGACCAGGTCCGGCAGCTCGCCGCTGGTAGCCAGCAGGTTGAGCTTGGTGCGCAGCTCGTCGTTGGGCAGGATGATCCACTCCACCTCGGCCTTCAGCTCGGACTCGATCCACTGGTCGATCCGGTTGCCTTCCGGGATGACGCGGTTGGTGGTCTGGAAGGTGACCTTGGGGACCTTGGGCGTGTACTGGTCCAGGGTCACGATCTCCTCCTGCGCCATGGCGGGGAGCAGGGTCAGCGCCATGACGATGGCAAGCATGAGTCCGGTCCACTTTTTCATGGGTTTTCCTCCTTTAATATGGTGAAGTATTATACACAACGGAGGGCAGCCGCCTTCCGCTGTTTTTGCATGCTTCATCCCTTCACCGCGCCCAGCATGACGCCCTTGATGAAAAAGCGCTGCAGGAAGGGATAGACCATGATAATGGGCAGCGTGGCCACCACCACTACCGCCATGGTCACCAGTTTGGGCATGGCCGCCGCGCCCATGTCCGGGTCATAGCCGAAAAAGTTGCTGGAGCCCAGCGTGAACAGGATCTGCCGGATGATGGGCTGCAGGGTATAGCGGGCGGTGCTTTTGATATAGATGATGCAGTTGAACCAACTGTTCCAGTGGCCTACCGCGTACATCAGCCCCAGCACCGCCATGGCCGGCTTGGACAGGGGCACGATGATCCGGAACAGGATCGTCCATTCGCTGGCCCCGTCGATGCGCGCCGATTCGGCCAGGCTGTCGGGCAGCGTTTCGATGAAGTTGCGCATCACGAAGATGTTGTAGGCGCTGACCGACACGGGGATGACCAGGGACAGGAGCGAATCCAGCAGCCCCAGGGAGCGCACCAGCAGATAGGTGGGGATAATGCCGCCGTTAAAGAGCATGGTGAAAAAGATCATGTACTGGATCGGGCGGCGCCAGCGCAGGTTGCGGTTGGACAGGGGATAGGCCGCCAGAAAGGTCATGGTAAGGTTGAGCAGCGTACCCAGGACCGTTACGATCACCGTATTCACATAAGCGCCGCCGATGAGCGCGTCGCGCAGCACCACCTTGTAGGCGTGCAGGGAAAAGCCACGGGGCCACAGGAACAGCCCCCCGGTCAGGGACAGGTCGGACCGGCTGAGGGAATGCATCAGCACATGCCATACCGGCAGCAGCATGACCAGGGAAACGACCGACATGATGATTACGTTCAGCGCCTGGAAAAAGGATTCACCAAAGGACTTTTTCAAGCCGTTCCCCTTTCACAAAAGTGAATGCTCGCCCGCCCGGCGCGACAGCTCGTTGGTGCCCAGCACCATGATCAGCCCGACCACGGACTTGAACAGCCCCACCGCCGTGGCGTAGGAGTAGTTGCCGTTTTCGATGCCCATCTTGTACACGTAGGTGTCCAGTACCTCGCTCACTTCCCGGACGACGGCGTTTTGCAAAAGCAGTACATCCTCAAACCCGGCGTTCAGGATGGAGCCGGTGCGCAGTATGAGCAGGATGATGACGGTAGGCATAATGGAGGGCAGGGTGATGTAGCGCATCTGCTTGAAGCGGCCTGCCCCGTCCAGCACCGCGGACTCGTACAGCGTGGGATCGATGCCGGCAATGGCGGCCAGGTAGATCAGCGTGCCCCAGCCCACTTCCTTCCAGATGTTCGCGCCCACCAGGATGCTGCGGAAGGCCGCCTTTTGCGTCATGATCATTACCGGATCCTGCCCCAGCAGCCTGCGAAGCTGGTTGACGGGGCCCTCCAGGTCAAAAATGGTCGTCACCAGCCCGGCCACAATGACCCAGGATAAAAAATGGGGCATGTAGCTGATGGTTTGGGCCACGCGCTTGAACCGCTTGCTGCGCATTTCGTTGAGCAGCAGCGCCAGGATGATGGGCGCCGGAAAGCCCCAAAGCAGCTTGTACAAACTCAGCAGGATGGTGTTGCCCATGACCATGCGGAAGTCGTTGCTGCCAAACAGCACCCGGAAGTGCTTGAAGCCCACCCATGCGCTGCCCCATATGCCCTGGCGCGGCATGAAGTTTTTGAACGCCACCACCACGCCGAACATGGGCCCGTAGCAGAATACCAGGTAGTAGACCGCCACGGGCAGAAGCATGAGGTAGAAGGCGCTGTACCGCTTGTAATACCCAAGCCTCGAATGGGATCCGGCCTTTTGCATCCTGTTTCATTCTCCCTTCACGTAGGATGCCGGACCGGAGAAAGCCATTATGGGGGCGGCATATCCGGCGGCATTTAGAACAATCGAGGGAATTAAACAAATGATTTAATTGTTCATTGTTTGGAGTATATCATGCAAAAGAACAAAAATCAAGTGTGAATGTATACACAATCGAGATTTTTTCCTTATCTCCCCTCCGGTGAACAGGCGAAGGGGAGATAATCAACCCCGCATTTTGTATGATGAGTGCGGAGGCGGATGATATGCCCATAAGATTTGCGCAATGGAAAAAGGACCAGGAGCTGGAACAGGCGCGGAAAGCCGCATCAGCCGCGCCTGCCCTTACGCTGCCATCCTCTTTTAAGCTGCCATTCGGCGGCGGGATGCCCCAAAGCACTACACTCCACTCCTATGCAAACAGGCTGGCAGAGGCGGATGCCCAAAGGACATTGGCGGAGAATCCGCCATGGTTGGTGAAATCCTGCAATACAACAGCGAAGCAGGCTGTTCCTCCCGGGCCTGCCGCCGGAAGGCAAAACAATATTTCCAAAACCGCGGCCCATGGCGGAGGGTCACGCAGCTTTGGCACGCCGGCTGCGCAGGCAGGCGCCTTCCCTGATCAAGCGGATGCCGGAAAGTCCGGCACAGCGCAAAAACACATTGACCCTTTTAAGGTGATGAACGAAAAATATAAAGCAAACCAACAGGCAATCGATGATGCTGCCATGATTCCACCTACGGATGCGGAATGGGAGGCCATTGCGCATGCAGAGAAATTTAACACAAAGGAGGATCTATGGGCTTCCCCGCGCTATAACTCGATCTTCAATGCTTACTTTACAAACGAACAGGAAAAAAGCGACCTTCAGAATGCGCAGAATGATTTTTGGTACATGTCTGAATTTCAGAAGCTCACTGAAATGCGCAACGCAAACCGCTTCGGCTATGATCAAACCCTGTCGGAAAAGATCCGGCAGGAATGGCAGATGGAGCAAACCGCCCCATGGTATCACAGCCCGTTATTCAAGGAAAGCGGCAGCATGATCGGGTATAACCCGAAATTGATGACCAAGGAAGATTATGCAAAGCGCATCATAGGCAGCGAGGTCAAGCACTGGCGGGGTGTTTATGACGGGCTTAAGGCAGAGGAAAATGAATATAAGGGCAACGGGCAGTGGCAGTATGAAATGGATGTCGCGGCGTACAACCTTAACACGGCTTCCGCGCAGTTGCTGTTCTTTGATCCTGAATTCAGCCGGAGGGCGGAGGCCGGCGCTTCTGATCCGATGAATCCGGTGGCAAACGCAAGAAAGGTCATCGAAGGAATAAAGGATGTATTGAACATTGGAAATGATCCAATATCAACCGTAAAAAATACCATACGAGAGCCAGGAATGGCGTATATGGGATACCTTTTGGGTCCCGATATCAAGAAATCCCCGGCATGGCTGGAGCGTGCCATGTATCCGTCTGAAAAAGCGATATTCAACAGCTATTGGGCGGAGGATCAACAAAAGGCGCTGGACTATTTTGAGAAAATCCGGCCCAGCGTTGAGCATCGTGACAGAATGTACCGCATAAATCAGAACAAAGGAACACGCGATATTGGCGTAATAATGGCGGATACGCTGGAAATGCCAATCGCAAGCCTTGAAACATGGGTTACAAGCGTTGCCGCGTTGGCGAAAGGAGAAAAAATTACCGCCGACGACCCGCGATACCGGTCGTTGCAGGATGTTGAGCAAAGGCGTGGCCAATTTATAGAGGCGGTTGGAGATAAATACCCCGCGTTGAAAACCTTGCTGAGTGC
>JAEWWY010000464.1 GCA_023458835.1 Bacillota bacterium | reverse complement strand
GGAATTCCATCGGGAGGAGCCGCACCTTGTTTTGCTGGATATTTCTCTGCCCCGCTTCAATGGCTTTTACTGGTGCGGCGAAATCCGCAAAACCTCCCGCGTGCCCATCCTGTTTCTTTCCTCCCATACCGAGAACATGGATATCGTAATGGCCATGTCCATGGGTGGCGATGATTACATCACCAAACCTTTTGATTTGAACGTGCTGGTGGCCAAAATGCTGGCGCTGCTCCGCCGCAGCTATGACTTTCAGGGTCAGCTTCACACGCTGGAGCACCGCGGCGCCGTATTTCACGCCGGGGAGGGCACGCTGCATTTTCAGGGGCAGAAGATTGAACTGACCCGCAATGAAACAAGGATCATGCAAACGCTTCTTACCAACAAGGGAAACGTGGTCAGCCGGGACGCGCTGATGCAGAATCTTTGGGACAGTGATGTGTTCATTGACGACAATACCCTTACCGTCAACGTGGCCCGGCTGCGCAAAAAGCTGGAGGATGCCGGGCTTCATGATTTCATCGCCACCAAGAAGGGCATGGGGTATCTCCTGGAGGCGCAGCCATGAAAAAAGCCTCGGGCCTGGGCCTTTTTTTCTCCTTCCTCAGGGAAAAGGCGGGTGCTTTTTTCCTATGCCTGTTTGTGGCCGGTCTCTTTCTTTTGATAGGCTCTCTTTCCCATCTTGACATGGAACCCCTGTGGTATGCGCTGGAGCTTTCCGGCATTGTAATGCTGACCGTATGCATCGTTTCCTGGTTAAGGTACATAAGGCATCACCGGCTGACCGGGGCGGGCTTATTAAGCCCGGAAACGCTGCCGGCAGGCCTGCCCTCCCCCGAAAGCAGGCTGGAGGAAATGTATCAATCCCTGCTCAAAACGCAGGC
This sequence comes from Bacillota bacterium, assembly GCA_023458835.1. Classification (GTDB taxonomy): domain Bacteria; phylum Bacillota; class Clostridia; order Christensenellales; family Aristaeellaceae; genus JAEWAH01. The sequence continues at coordinate 3,707 of JAEWWY010000464.1, read as the reverse complement.
GCAGCTTCGGCTCAAGGAGAAAAATGAACAAACCCGCCGGATGAAAGAGCGGGAAGACTACTATACCCTGTGGATGCATCAGATCAAGACGCCCCTTTCCGCCATGCATCTGCTTTTGCAAAGCGGCGGCGCCTTAGGCACCGGTCAATTGGAGGAGGAGCTTTTCAAAACGGAGCGTTACGCGGAAATGGCGCTGCATTATCTGCGGCTGGAAAGCCTGTCCGACGACTTCGAACTGCGCACTTATGACCTGTACGGCCTTGTGAAAAAGGCGGTCAAGAAATACGCGCTGCTGTTCATTCATAAAAAAATCACCCTTGCCATGGAGCCTTTCCAAGTGCAGGTGCTGACGGACGAAAAATGGTTCCAGGTTTTGTTGGAGCAGATTTTGTCCAACGCGGTGAAGTATACCCAGCAGGGAACGGTGCGTATTGATGTGCAGGAAGGACCCAGGTTGACCATCTCCGACAGCGGCGTGGGCATACCCAAGGAAGACCTGCCCCGCGTATTCGACCGTGGCTATACCGGGCATAACGGGCGGGCCGACCAACGGGCTACGGGCATCGGGCTGTACCTGGCCAGGGAGGTGGCGCAAAAGCTTGGCCACCGTCTGTCCATCCGCTCCCAAGTGGGAAAAGGCACGGAAGTATCCATTGACGTATCCAAAAACCCGCTGGAGATTTTTTAAAGACGCATTTCAAATGAAAAATGATCAAGCTTTCAAAAATGTAAGCTTTGCCTCCCGATTTGTAAGGCTATATCAAGGCAAGCATCCGCGTCTTGCGCTACAATAAACCGGTGCTTCAAGCGCAATCATCATCGGGAGGTATATCGCATGCCCCTTTTAGACGTTATCCATGTGAAAAAAGTATATACCACGCTCCTTGGCGGGCAAAAGGTCGAAGCCCTTACCGACGCCAGCTTCAGCGTGGAGCCTGGCGAGTTTGTGGCTATCATGGGCGAATCCGGCTCCGGCAAGACGACGCTTTTGAATATCCTGGCCGCGCTGGACAAGCCTACCGAAGGACAGGTGCTTCTGGAGGGAAAAGACCTGGCTCAGATCCGTGACAAAGAAATCTCCGCCTTCCGCCGGGACAACCTGGGCTTTGTGTTCCAGGATTTCAACCTGCTGGACACCTTCTCCGTGCGCGATAACATCCTTCTTCCCCTGGTGCTGGCGGGGAAAAGCTACCGGGAGATGGAACCCAAGCTCATTGCCGTGGCGGATATTCTGCACATTGCCGAAATCCTGCCTAAATTCCCCTATGAGATTTCCGGGGGCCAGAAGCAGCGCACTGCCGTGGCGAGGGCGCTCATCACCGCTCCCAAGCTGGTGCTGGCCGACGAGCCTACCGGCGCGCTGGACTCCAAGGCTTCCCAAAGCCTTTTGCAAACCTTCTCCTCCATCCATCAGAGGGGGCAGACCATCCTGATGGTCACCCACAGCGCCCAGGCGGCCAGCTATGCCGGGCGGGTGATGTTCATCCGGGACGGGCGGGTATACCATCAAATGTACCGGGGCGATATGGCCCAGGACGCCTTCTACCAAATGATCATCAATGCCCTTACCGTTCTTTCCGCCGGGGGTGAGCTTGGTGCGTAAGCGTTTTTTATACCTGCGCCTGGCCCTTTCCAACCTGTGGAAGAACAGACAGACCTACCTTTCCTTTTTCTTAAGCACCGTATGCACCATTTTCGTGTTCTACACCTTCTGCATGATTGCCCTGAACAACGGTATCAGCAAGATGCCCGGCGCCAGCTCCATGCAGGTGATGATGGTCCTGGGTGCTATCGTGGTAGCCATCTTCGCATTCACATTCCTGTTTTATGCCAACAGCTTTCTGATCAAGCGCCGCAAGAAGGAGTTGGGGCTGTACGCCATCCTGGGCCTGGAGAAAAAGCATATCGCCAGGGTTTTGTTTCATGAAATGGTCATGCTGCTGATTTTGAGCCTGATCACCGGCATCGGGCTTGGGATCGCCATGAGCAAGCTGATGTTCCTTTTGGTCCAGGCATTGATGCGCATTCCCACACCCATTGTGTTTGAGATCAGCCAGTGGCCTTTGCTGCTTACCTGCGGATTGTTTATGGCGGTGTTCTTTCTGCTGCTGATTTACAACCGCCTGCAGGTGCATCTTTCCAATCCCGTCAACCTGCTTAAAGGCAATCAAAAAGGAGAAAAGGAACCCAAAACCCGCTGGCTGCTTGCCATCATTGGTGTCGTGACCATGGCGGCGGGCTACATTCTGGCCAACAGTGTGGATAATCCCATGATGGCGCTGGCAATCTTCTTCATTGCGGTTCTGCTGGTCATTGCCGGCACCTATGCCTTGTTTACAGCGGGGAGCATCGCCTTTTTGAAAATGCTCAGGCGGAACAAAGGCTACTATTACAAACCCCTCAACTTCATTTCCGTTTCCGGCATGATCTACCGCATGAAGCAAAACGCCGCCGGCCTGGCCGGCATCTGCATCTTAAGCACCATGGCCATCGTCACCATCGGCACCACGGCGGCGCTGTATTTGGGGCAGGAAAGCATGCTTTATGACCTGCATCCCCTGGATCACGTCCTCAGCTTTAGGGAAAACATCATAAATCCCAACTGGGCGGAAGAAGCGATACGGGAAAAGGCCCGGGAGCATCAGGTCACCGTCACGGATTTTTACAGCGCCATTTATACGGAGACTGCCGTGTACCGGGAGGGCAGCCTGATCCGCAAGGCGGAAATGAAAAGCATGAATACTACGGAACAGTACAAAAATGTATGGTCACTCTTCCTGCTCACACAGGACGAATACAACCATATGACCGGCAATGCCTACTCGCTTGCGAAGGATGAAGCGCTCCTGTTCCAATCCCGGAACGGTCCCGCGGTGGACAGCCTGACAGCCGGGAGCATGATCCTTGCTATCAGGGAAGATTTGGCGAAATTTCCCCTTGCCCACAAAAACAACAATGCCATGAACCCGCCCATGTACCTTGTGGTCAAGGACAGGGATACGGTTGACGCCATTTGCAAAAGCATCAACGGTCCTGAAGCGGAGACCTTCTTCTCCCAGGGCTTCTGGTGGAACAGCAGCGGAAGCGATGAGGCGCTTTTTGATTATTCCCAGGCTGTACGGGGCACGGTATCAAGCCAGGGCGGCAGCTTCAGCATGTCCAGCATCAGCTCTGTGCGCCGGGAATGGTACGCCATGTACGGCGGGTTCCTGTTCCTGGGCGTATTCCTGGGCCTGCTGTTCCTGATGGCTACCACATTGATTATTTACTTCAAGCAGGTTTCGGAAGGTTATATGGACCATGACCGGTTCATCATTCTTCAAAAGGTAGGCATGAGCCGGGATGAGGTGCGGGCCACCGTGCGAAAGCAGATCCTGTCGGTATTTATATTGCCTATCATCGCCGCCATACTGCACACCTTAGGCGCACTGCACATGATGACCGAAATGCTCTCCATGTTCGGCCTGGGCGACAGGCTGCTCATCGCCGTCAGCATCTTTTTGACCGCCGGGGTGTTCGCAATATTATACGGTATGGTCTACACGGCCACGGCCAGGACGTATTACAAAATGGTGCAGATGGATCAATAAAGCAGGGGCACCGCCCCTGCACCCCACCCAAGGGATTCTCCCTTGGGTATCTTTTTTCTATGATGGAACCAGGGCGAACGCCCGTCCCCTGCCCTCGCTTATTCTGTGATGCCACAG
>JAEWWY010000463.1 GCA_023458835.1 Bacillota bacterium | reverse complement strand
CTATACGGGCACAGTATGCTTTGCGCCAATGCTCACGTTCGAGATGCATGAGGACGCATTGGTGAAGTTCTGGACGGGCCAATTGCCGGCGGAGAAGCTGGCGGCGCAGCTCAGCGAGCCCAAGCGCGATCCAAACAAATAGGAAAAAGGGCTCAGCAAAGTGGCTTTGCCACTTTGTTGACACACTGGGCTGCCGCGGGAAAATCCACGCGGCAGCCCTTGGCTTGTCAAATGATCTCCAGATCGTCCCTGGCCCCAAGGGCGGGCATGTTCTTCGCGGGGGCATCCTGATACCAGTATGCCACGGAAGCCATATCGTCCTGAAGGGGCAGGTACCTCCCGCCGCTGCGCCAGCCCAGCGCCTGGATGGTCACCCGCAGGTCCTTTTGAAAGTAAATGGGATCGGTGATATGCCAGCGGTACATGCCAAAGCGCGTTTGGGAATCATACAGCCCGTTGGGTCTGATCACCTGGGGAAGGCCCGCGTAGGCCGTGGAGAATTCCTCGTATTCATGGGTCCTTTGATTTTCAAAGTTATAGGAGCCGCAGAAATAATCCTCGGTGCCCGTGCCGCAGATGGTGGGGAACTCCTTGTCTCCGTCCAGGAAAAACTTGATTTCGCCCTCGCCCCACCAGCCGCCGTTGCAGGAGCCCCAGGCCATGTAGGTGCCCACATACTGCCCTTTTCCCGTTACGCCGTCCAAAATGGTGTAATCGGTTTTGTAGGGAAGGGGGTTGACCCTGCGGAACTGGGCGTGAAAATACCCCGCCGTCTCCGGAACAGGCTGCAGGATATACGTGATCTGATAATAGATGGTCACCTGGTCGTCATTCCTGTTCTCCAGGGTAATGCGGCAGTTCTTTTTAAAGGGCATGCTCCAATAGCAGTTGAAGGCGCTGCCGGGGTTCACGCACACGGCCAGGGAATTGACAGGCGCGTACCGGCCCCAGCCGCAGGCAAAAAAGTCGCCCAGCGGGCACTCCACGGAAGGCACTTCGCTGTCATCCCAATAAAAGCGGATGATCTGGTTGCGCCATACGCCGGTGGGTGTGAGCCAGATATGCTTGATGACGCCGGGGCCGTCCATTTTGGCCAGCTCAATGGTTTCTCCCCCCTGGATATGCAGGTAGGGGTTCACCTTCCAGCCGGTGCCCAGATCCCGGGCGGCCCTTTGGGCTGTTCCCATTTCCAGGGGGGTGCGCCCGCCCATGCCTTTTTCCCCGGTCCTGTTTTCGGGGCAGATGGAGCGGGTTTCAAACCCCTTCAGGGAAAACAGATCGTCCATGCCGTTCATTATGTGATCCTCCTTATGTGACCGGCTCAATCCGGCCGCTTTGCCTGTATGGGAAAGTAGACGGTGTATTTTTCACGCCCGATCAGATACAGGGGCTTGAACTGTATATTGACCGGCTGGTGATGCGTTTTCCAGTTGGGAAGCCACTGCTGCCATTGGCGTTCGTTGCATGGCTCCAGGATGGTGCCGGGATCGCGGATATCCCCGTAGAGCGTCCGCTCCTCCTGGCACAGGCCGGCCAGTACCACGGGCCCGTCCAGGAAGGCGGCGGTATCCTTTTCATCCGGCAGCGGATGGCAGGTGATGGTTTTGGGGAAGCAAACGGTGAAGGTATCGTCCGCAAAGGTCCCCGTTATGCAAAGGTAGCCATCCCGCGTTACGCGGACAGGTATGATCTCCCCCTGGCGTTTGACGGTGAAATCCCCGGCAAGCCACCAGGGCTTGCGGACCTTCACCGCCATTTCAACGGCCTTGTCGCAGGTGATCCTGATTTCCAGCGCAAGGTCCTCCGGGCGGGAGGGAACCTCACGCTGAATGGGAGAGTAGCGGATGTTGTGATCCGTTCTTGAAAGCGGCGTGACCGTCACCTTGCACGAAGCGCCGCCATAGGAAAAACCGCACTTCGCGCCGCCAAACTGGCAGATCACCAGCCCCTGGGGGTCCAGGTAGAAGGTGCCCTCGTGCAGCATGGCGTTGGCCTGTACCATTGTATCATGGCAGCACCAAAAATGCTCGGTCTTGCTGCCCCAAAATTTCTGGGAGCCCGCTGCCAGGCCCTGATAGTAGGTGATCAGCCCCGTATCGCGGGAGTGGGTTTCGCAATGGATATCCAGGTTCACATCCTCCTCCCAGTAGGCCTGGGACAGGATCCCGTTCCAAAGGTTCCGCTCATAATAATCGGCATACCTGCTTTCCCCCGTCCAGCGCAAGAGGTATTCGGCCAGGCGCATCATGTTGTATACAACGCAATGCTCCTGGTTCTTGTCCCCCAGGCGCGCCCTCTGCTGGCCCATGGGCGTCCACAATTCACCGCTGGTCTGGCTGCCGGTGGCGTATATCCCGCGCTTTTCCACCGAAAGGTCCCAGTAATTCTCCACGATTTTCCGGTAGCGCTCTTCTCCCGTCACCTCATAGGCCCGGGCCGCCCCCTGCACCTCGGGGATGGTGGTATTGGCGTGCATATTGGTAAGAACATCCTCGCCATTCAGCAGGGGCTCAAACAGCCGGGGCCGTTCGTAGCGCCGCATCAGGGCCAGGTGGTTTTCATCACGGGTGATATCGTACAGGTCCGCCCAGTACTCCATCATGCCGCCGGTTTCCTCCCAGTCCATCATGTCGTCCATGAGCTCCCGGGAAATATCCTCCGTATAGCGGTAGAACCAATCCGCTTCCTTTTTCACGATGGCGAGGGCCGTTTCGTTGCCGGCATACCGGTACATGTCCAGCAGGCCCATCATACACTTGTGGCACACGTATTGGGGGGCCCAGGTATGCTTGCCGCGCTTGAGCCAGAGCAGATGCTTCTCCGGGATGGGAAACCCCCACTCGCCGCCGTTTTCCTGCTGGCACCGGCCGATCTCGGATACGATATAGTCCGCCTTTTGCTTTAGCGGCGCATCGCCCGTAATCTGGATCATTCTGGCGGCGGCGCTGAGCCAGTGGCCGGTAAACTGGCCCCGCAGGTCGGAAAGCGGGCCGTCCCAGCCCCAATGGCAGTCGGTCAAACGGTAATTGGCGCGGAACAGGCCCGCTTCGTGCCGGTAAGGCAGCAGCAGGTTTTCCGTTTTCAGCTCCATCAGGTATTGATAGTTCCGCTGCCTGTGCACAAGCAGCTCCCCGGGCAAAAGGTCGGCGTTGGAAGCCAGGGCTGTAAAAACGTGCGCCATGGAAACCACCTCACATCCACAAAATCAGCCGTGTGCTGTTGGCGGGAAAACCGGTACGCAGCATGAAATTGTGGTAATTCTAACATAATTGTGAAAACAGTCAACGCCTAAAAGTGTATATCAGGTGTTGCTTATTCACCATTTTCCTTTGGAAGGGGTTTTCCAACGCATTGAAGCCTGTACTGGGTGGCGGTCATCTTATTATACAGCCGGAAATTCCGTATGAACTGCTTTTCATCGGGATAGCCCACCTGCCGGGCGATATCCTTGATGGTGTCGGTGGAATCGCTCAGCAGCGCCATCGCCTTTTCCATGCGCAGGCGGGTCACATAGCCATACATGGTCTCCCCTGTCTTGTCCCGGAACAGGCGGCAAAGATATACCTTGTTGTATTGAAAACGCAGGCTGATTTCATCCAGGGAAAAGGGCTGCGCGTAATGGGTTTGAAGCCAGTTGAGAACGTCCAGGAAGCGCAGGTTGTGCCTGCTTGTCCGGGGGAAAAAATATTGCCCGGAGATTTCACAAAGAAGAAGGCAGGCGGTGTGCTTCCTTTTCTGCTGCGCCAGCACCTCCGCCGTGTCCGTATCGATCAGGTATCTGAACAGAAAATCAAGCTGCGCGGGGCGCATGCAGGAGAAGAGCATGCCCAGAACGATGCCGTCCCGGCCGGGGTCGCAAGCGGCGGCGGCGGGCAAAAGGCTTAAACAGGCGTGGGAAAAGGACATCCAATAATACACCGCGTCATTGGAAAAGGTGATTTGAACGGCCTCCGGCGCGGCGATCACATCCCCCGCGTAGGCGGTCTGCTTCAGGGTTTGATAGGCGATTTCCGCCGTGCCCTGCCGAAGGTGGATGACCAGCGCTTCCCGGCCGCTTTGCGGCAGTGGAAGCTGCCCGCCGTCGCCGCAGGCGGTACATGCCATGTTTTCTGAATCCGGCAAACAAATCTGATACATAGCCCATCCTGATCCTTTCCAACGCTGATTATACGGTGCCGCCATCTTATCCGTCAACCTTCCCCCGTAGAAAGCGGCTGGTATACGGGATAAAAACAGGTGAATATTTGGGAAGTGATATGTGAAACCGAAGGTTGTTATAAATAACAAAAGTGATATATAATACACCCAACATACGCAGGAAAATGATCTGTCCGTTCGGAAAGGGGGTCAATCGGCATATCGCATTTTCTGCGTCCCTTTGCCAGTTGATACAGTTTTAATCACCGAAAGGAGAATTCAAAATGAAAAAGGTAGTATCTTTTGCGGTTGCATTCTGCCTGCTCCTGTCCCTTGCCCTGCCCGTTATGGCCACGGCGGAGGAAAAAGTGACCCTGAAGGTCATCGTGACGCCCAACATACCCACAAAGGATGTAAACACCATTGCTTATTTGAACGAAATGGCCGAGAAGGCCAACGTGAACATCGAATGGGAGCCCATCACCTCCGGGTATGGCGAATTGAAAAGCGTCATGCTGGCCAGCGGCGATTTGCCCGATATCCTGCTGGGCTCAGGCTCGGTGGCGGAAAGCGATTTTGCGCAATTCCCCGAGCTGTTTGCGGACATGACTGAGCTGCTCCCCTACGCGCCCAACGTGACGAAAATGTTTGAGGAGAAGCCGGAGATCCAAAAGATGGTGACCAGCCTGGACGGCAAGATCTACGGCCTGTCCAAATATCAGCGGTACTGGCCTTCCAACATGACAAGGCAGATGATCAACAAGACCTGGCTGGACCGCCTGGGCCTGAGTGTTCCCACCACGTGGGATGAGCTGTTCGACGTGCTGATGGCCTTCAAGGAGAAGGATGCCAATGGCAACGGCGATCCCAATGACGAAGTGCCCATGGACTGGGCCCCCGGCATCAGCGGCTTCCATGTATTCTCCATGCTGGCCGGCGCCGGCGTTCCCGTGAGCATGTACCAGGGCCAGGGATATTATGTGCAGGACGGCGTGGTAAAGAACTTCTTCGTGGCGGAAGAGTTCAAGCAGTTGGTCCTTTTCCTGGACAAGTGCTTCGCCAACGGCCTGATCAACGCCAACGTGTTCACCCAGGACTATACCTCCTTCCAGAACCTTTCCCGCAGCGGCGTGGTGGGCTTCACCTTCGGCTGGGACATCCTGGACCGCATGGGCCCGGACCTGGATGAGCAATACATCACCGTAGCGCCGCTCAAGCCCGGCAAGGACTATGCCGGCCCGGTCATGTGGGAAAACGACTACTATTTGATGAACTACGCCTATCCCCTGGTGGCCATCAGCGCCGACAGCCAGCACAAGGAAGCGGCCATGCGGTTTATCGACCTGTTCTATGATCCCTACTATGGTATGCAGACGCTGTTTGGCAGCATGGGGGAATGCATCGGCGACAATGGCGACGGCACCTACACGGTACTGCCCCCCGCCGATCCGACCGTTGACCCGGGCACCTGGAAATGGATCAACGCCCTGGCGGATTTCTCGCCCATGTATATTTCCGACACGCTGGAATTGACCCTGCCTTCCGATATGCAAAAGATTAACGAGCTGGACCAGGTGTACGCGGAGGGGCTTTCGCTCTTCGGCGAGGATGACCTTTGGCCGGGTCCCTTCCTGAAATACACCTCGGAGCAGAGCACCGAGCTTTCCAACCTCAACCTGGATATCACCGGCATCTTCTCCAACAAGATGGCCACATGGATCACCATGGGCGGCGTGGAAGCCGAATGGGACGAATACCTTAAAACCCTTGATCAGGCAGGCTTGCAGGAAGCCATCGGCATTTACCAGGAAGTAGTGAACGCCTTCTACAGCAAATAAAAAATGCGGGGGCCGCCGTGCCGCTTGGCAAGGCGGCGGCCCCCGCAAAGTTATGCGGAGGGATGTGTGGTGTCCATAGCGCGCCGTTTCATCAGGAACATCCGGCAGCATTACGATTTATATCTGATGATTTTACCCGGCATCGTAATCATCTTCCTTTTCAATTACCTGCCGATGTACGGCATACAGTTGGCCTTTCGCGAGTTCTCGGCAAAATTAGGCGTTGCGGGCGGAAAGTTTGTGGGCATGAAATATGTCGACAAATTTATTCATTCCTATCAATTCGCGTCCTTGCTGGAAAACACCGTAAGGATCAGCCTGAGTACGCTGATATTCGGATTTCCGGTGCCGATTCTGCTGGCGCTGCTGTTCAACCATTTGCGGGCGGAGCGGCACAAGCGCATCATGCAAACCACCGTTTATATGCCGCACTTTATATCCACGGTAGTGATGATCGGCATCCTGCGGGTTTTCTTTTCAGATGGGAGCGGCGTACTCAGCGGCTTGATCAAAAGGCTGCTGTCCTTCAACGGCAACCTGATGGGCGCGCCGGAAGCGTTCACCCCCATGTATGTGCTTTCGGAGATATGGCAGCACGCCGGCTGGAACAGCATTATCTATATCGCCGCCCTGTCGGCCATCGACGTGTCCATTTACGACGCCTGCAAGATCGACGGGGCCAACAGTTGGCAGGTAGTCCGCTATATCGATTGGCCATGCCTGATCCCCACCTGCGTCATTCTGCTTATTTTGAACATGGGCTCCGTGCTGGGGGTAGGGTTTGAAAAGGCGTTTTTGATGCAAAACAGCCTGAACCTGCCCGTGTCGGAAGTGATCTCCACCTATGTGTATAAAATTGGCCTGCTGAACAATCAGTACAGCTATTCCGCCGCCATTTCCCTGTTCAATACGGTGATCAATTTCTTCTTTGTATTTGCCATGAACGGTATCGCCAAAAAATTCGGCAACATCAGCCTGTGGTGAAAGGAGGGTACGCATGAAAGCACGTGCAGGAAGCGATTGGTTTCAAATGTTCAGTACAGCCATATGCCTTGTGATCTTTGCGATGATCGTTTACCCTCTTTATTTTGTGATCATCGCGTCTTTCAGCAATCCCACGCTGGTATCCACGGGGCAGGTGCTGTTCTATCCAAGAGGCATCACTTTACGAGGCTACGAGATGCTGTTCTCCTATTCAAAAATATGGATTGGGTACCGCAACACCATTCTATATACCGTGGCGGGGACCATCTTCAACCTGATCGTCACCTTCCCGGCGGCCTACACGGCTTCCCGCAAGGAGTTTATGCCCCGCCGCCTGGTCATGTTCCTGTTCGTATTCACCATGTATTTTGGCGGCGGCCTGATCCCCACCTATCTTGTGATCAAGGATTTGGGGATCAACAACACCATGTGGGTATTCATCCTCCCCTTTGCGCTGAACGTGTATAACTTTATCATCGTCCGTTCGTTTTTTGAAACCAATATTGCCGAGGAAATGCGGGAATCCGCCATATTGGACGGATGCAATGATTTCCGGTTCTTTGTATCCATTGCCCTCCCCTTATCCAAAGCCATATTGTCCGTTATTGCGCTGTACTACGCGGTTGCCCACTGGAACGATTATTTCACCGGCCTGATCTTTATCAGAAATCAAAGCCTGGTGCCGCTGCAGCTTGTGCTGCGGGAAATCCTGCTGGTGGCGGATGATTCCACCATTGCCTCCAGCAAAATGGGATACGGCGACGCGCTGATGTATGTGGAGAGCATGCGCTATGGGGTTATTATCATTTCGACACTTCCCCTCTTGATTATCTATCCGTTCATTCAGAAGTATTTTGAAAAGGGTGTAATGCTGGGCGCGGTAAAGGGATAAGGAGGGATGCAAGTGGCTGAATTGTACAGGTTGTACCACATAGCGAAGATGTATTATATCGACGGGCTGAAGCAGACGGATATCGCCCGGATGCTCCATATTTCACCGATGGGCGTCTCCCGGATGCTCAAGCGCGCCGAAGAGGAAGGCCTGGTGTCCATACAGGTGCGCGCCCCCACGAACATTGACCTTCTGGCCGGCCGGAAGCTGCGCGTAAAATATCCCATGCTGAAGGAAGCTATTGTCGTGCATGATGACGGAGAGCACAACAGGCGCAGGTCCATCGGCATGGCAGCCGCGCAGTATATAGC
>JAEWWY010000462.1 GCA_023458835.1 Bacillota bacterium | reverse complement strand
TGTTCACGCATACGACGCCTTTTCCGATGTATTCTACGCAGCGGCTGTCCACAAAGAGGATGTCGATGGGGATTTCGATGGTAGCACGGACACGGGCGAAGCAGGGGCGGTCGCACAGGCGGTCGATGGTCAGATTGTGGATCTTCCCCACCGTCGTGTTGGAGCGGCAGCTCTCAAAGGTGATGGGGGCCACGGGGGGCGACGTTGCCGGGATGGTATCGGGATTCTCCCGGCAGAAGGCGGGGTTGACGACGCAGGTGCTTCCGGCTACCTGAGCGAAGCTGGTGATGGTCACTTCTACATCGTCGAGCTGCTCCTGTTGAAGGCAGCTATCGTAGACGCGCTTCACCTGGACGCAGCTTCTCTCCTGCAGACCGTCCAGCGCATTACCGGAAATAGCGCCGGGGCAACTGCTGGGGTTTGCGTTCTTATAGCTATAGAACGACATAGGCACGCCTCCTTATATGTTGCTCCCAGCCTGGGAGCCTTACACTCCCCATGGTATGTTTGAGCAAAGCGTTGGTGCGGCCGCGCAAAAGAAAAAGGCGGGATAGTCTCCGCCTTTATGAGGATATTGCCTTTGCATGATCTTTAGAACTGCTATTTGCCGTAAGTCTCCCTGATGCTGAAAGGTTTTCCCCAAATATAATAGGTAATGATGATTTCCCGCATGGACCCGCTGTCCCTTCTTGTCAGCACTGTAGCCGAAACGTCGTTTTTTGAGCGGGGAGGCAGGGTTCTTATGCCAGTATCGCCCATTTGCAGGATATCCTTGTCGGCAGGCACAATTTGAACCTCCACCATGTCGGCGGAAATCAGGCTGTCGTTGCGCAGGCGGACCGAATACGTAACAAAGGCGTATTCCGATGCATCGCCAAGGGGTTCATCATTATATACAGTACCCAGCACCGTGCCGTTTTCAAGCCGGCGTTTCAGATCGTCAAACGTAGGCTGCTGGCTTTGCGCCTCATGCGCCTGGGCACCCGTCGCTTCCACCACCACCTTGGCGGTAGTATACAAATAGCCCACGCCTGCCACGGCTGCCACCAGCAGCGCCACCATAAACCATGCAACGTATTTCACGATGTCCCTTTTCCCCTTTATGGCCGACTATCTTTCAGGCAACCCAGGCGATGGCCTGCTGCACCGGCTTGATATTGCTTACTGCCCGGACAGGATACGGTTCATTTCATCGATCATCTCCGCATCCTTCAAGCGGAACTGAAACTCCACCCGGCGGGATTGGTCCATATTGACGGACCCATCCTCATTGCGTATGGGATCGGAGTAGCTCTTGCCCTTGGCCGTGAGTATGTTCCTGAGATACTCACGCTGCTCATCGGTCAGCCCGCTCATCTGCAGGCAATACTTGGCCACCGTCAGTGCCCGCTGCTGGGACAGCTCCAGGTTCATCAAATATTCGCCCTGGGTATCCGTATGGCCTTCGATGACGATCTCGCCCAGGTAATCGCCATACTCAGGCCGGAGCAGCACGCTTAAATACAGGGGAATGAACTGGTTCAGCAGCGCCTTGCCGCTTTCCTTGATGGTGCTTTGGCCTGTATCAAAAAATACAGCGCTGTCCAAAACGATATCGCCTGTATTCCTGTCCACCGTTGACCTTAAGTTGGCGCTGGTCAATGTGGCGCTTAATTCCTGTATGATCTTGGTGCGGACGCCAACAAGGTCGTCAAGCCTCACCTGTTGCGTCTCCAGCGCCTGCCGCTGGGTGTCAAGCAGCGCAGTGGCCGCGTCCAGCCGGTTTTGCTGATCCCCCAGCAGCATTTGGGCGGCGGCCAGTTCTTCCTCCCGCGAGGCCAGCTCCGCCCTTGCCGCAGCCAGCAGCCTCTGCTGCTCTTCCAGTGTCAGTTGTTGATTTGCCAGGGATGCCTGCACGGAATTAAGCGCATCTTCCTGCTGCTGTAGCGTCTGTTGCTGCAGGAGCAATTGGGCAGTCTGCTCGTCCAGCGTTATCTGCTGGCTGGAAAGCAGCGCTCCCTTTTCATCCAGCTCCGCCGTCTTCGTCTGCAGCATGACGAAATACTGGTATATGCTGTAGGAAAGTACCAGCACAAACATTAAAAGAAGAGCCGCCATCATATCGGAGTAGGATATCCAGGCAGCCCCCTTGTCATGGCGGCCCGGCCCCCGGGAGCTTTTGCGCAGGCGGGATGAAATCATGCTCACGCCCCCTCCGCCAAAGCAGTGGGCGGCCCATCCTTGTCGGCTTGACCCTTTTCCGATGTTTTCCTCTCCATGGTCCGGGCAATATCGCTCACAGCCTGCTGAAGCTGGGAAAGCGAACTGACGTATAGCTCCACCTGCTGTCCATAGCGGTCTGAGCTCTTCTTCATGCTCTCAGGCATCTTGCTCACAGTGGTCCCGATATCCTCCAGCGTGCCGTTCAGCGTCTGGATCAGGCTGTGCATATTCTCATCAAACATACCCAAGGCACGGGCCAACCCTTCGGAGATATTTTCCACAAAGGAGGAATAGCTCCCGGCCAGCATCCGGCTGCCTTCCTGCATTTCTTCTGTGGCCTGCTGCATCCCATCCGTCAAGGTCTTGGCCTGCTCGCTTACACCGCCAAGGATACGCTCGTTCCAGGCAACGTATTCCTGCAAGCTGCCCTGCAGCAGCGCCTGGTATTCCTGCAGCTTATTAAGATATGCCGCCTGATGCTCGGAGGCCTTATGCATGTTATCCAGCAGGCTTTCCGCTTTCTTGGAAAACTCAGCGTCCGATTGGCGTGCCTTTTGCATGGTGGAAACATACTCCTCAAACCGCTCCATGACCTCCTGGGATACATGGGCCAGCCGTGTTACCTCCTGCACGATCGATTGCGCCGCAGTCATAGACTGCTCCAGATGATCCTGGGATACTGTCTGCGACTGGTTGATGGCCGCTATGGTTTGTCCAAGCTTTAGGAACTGCCCCCCCAGCGCTTCGTTCATCTGCTCAATGAAGGCACCCACGATCTGGCGAACACCTTCGATCTGCTCCTGAGTGGCGCCCATGATAAAGTTGTCCATGGCCATGGTCACAGGCTGCATGGCCCGTCCAATCGCCATTTCCATGCTTCCGGCCAGCCTGCCGCCCATCTCATCAACCGTTCTGTGAAGCAGTGCGTTTCTGTCCTGTCCCTGGATGATCATCTGCACATCGCTGTCCAGCGGCCGCTGCATCGCCAGCATTGTGAACGTTTCACTGAAATCATCCATTGCTTTGTACGCGCCGCCGACGGCCACCCGATGCAGCATATTGAAAGCAAGGGAACAGGTAATGCCCGCCACGGAAGTGGCAAAGGCGTAATGCATGCCGTTGATCAGGCCGGGAATACCATCCATGATCTTGGCGGCGCTTGTCATGTCCAGCCCGGAAAGACCGCTCATCAGGCCCATGAAGGTACCCAGAATGCCCAGGGATGTGAGCAGGCTGGGAATCAGCTCCGCCAGTTGAGAATGGCCCGGGTTATGAACAACGGTCTCATCGTTGATGTAATCCTCCACATTGCAGGGAAGCCCCCGGGCATCCAACTGTTCCGCGTTGAGCAAAAACCGCCGCCAAGCCGGCTGCAGGGATTTACCCAGGAACCGCTCCTCCTGCCAGGCCGGCTGCTTATCGCCATTCCCCAGTTCCAGCCGGTGTACAGCCTTGTTGAGCTTGCTCTTGTTCCTCCAGACCGGCATCAGGCATTTGAACACACCTGTCAATGTCACGCCAGCGATGACCGCATACACAAGCGTATCCACCAGACTGGCAACAAACTTACTTAGCAAATCTTCAAACACGTTGTTGTTTCACCGCCGCTTTCTAGTTTTGTACATTTTATTTTACCCTATTTACAAAAAAGATGCAAATGGGGCCCGGGGAAACCGCCATTGTTTATGTAACGCGGGAGACATCCTTTTCCCTGCATTTTCCCTGCACCTTCTTGCTTGCAGAAGCAATTTCCCATATCCGATTGAAAAATTCTCCATTTTTTCTTATTTACGTATGCCAGGACCGTCTGCCCCATTGCATTCGGTTATGAAAGGGTATATAATTATTTTCGTTTATCGCATATATTTATATGCATCCGTTCCACATCCATAACAAAAGCCCATGATACATCAGGGAGGATATGTTATGCCCAAAACACACGCTGCCAACATTGAGCTTACCGACAGCATCGCCCAGAATCTTTTTACCGCGCTTCCTATTTTCCGCAAGCGCCTGCTGCACATGGATGTGATTCAACGGGAGTACAATATTCCCCTTTCCCATGTGCAGGTGCTGGCCATGCTCAATGACAACGGCTCCATGTCTGTCAGCGATATCTCCCGCCGTCTGGGCATTGCCAAGCCCAACATCACGCCGCTGGTGGACAGGCTTACGGAATCCAGCCTGGTGGAGCGCCAGCGGGATGCGCACGACCGCCGGGTCGTGAACATCGCCATCCGCCCCGAAGGCATGGAAAAGCTGACCGCCATCCGCTCCACCATGCTGGAGCTGGTGAATCAGTGGGCAGACAATCTTTCCGTTGCCGACTTAAAGGAATTGAATAAGAGCCTGGCATCCATTACCCGTATTTTGGGCTCTGTCAACCGCTGATGGTTTGGCACGCAGAAGTTTGTTCCATTTTGCAGGAATACCTGTTTCTGGTACGTTTCTTCCTATGTATAGGTGAAAAAATATGCCTCGCCCGGCATGAAAACAAGGAGGTCTGCATCCCCATGAAGCAACGATCATCCGCCTTGCTGGCGCTGTTTCTGGTTCTTGCCGTATTCTGCTTCCCGGCTTTTGCTCTTGCCGAGGGCGGGCTTTCCCTCACCTCCGTGTCAGGGTATGAGGATGGCTTTGTCGTTACTGTATCAGACCTTGGGCAGAGTGCTGCGCCGGATAGCCTGGCCGTTTACTATGCCCCCAAAATCCAGGAGGTGCAGGAGGCGATCAGCCTCCCGCTCTACAGCAATGTGCAGGAAATCCCTGTTCCGCTGCCGCTTGGCGGTAATGGCGCCATCGTGCTTGCAGGCTTGACGCTGGCCCCCGGCAGCTCGTACCATGTACAGATCAAGGCTGTATACGGCGGCGGTCAGACCACGGTTTTGTCCAATATCGCGGCAGTGGATGTGGCACAAGGCACGATTCCCACTGCACCCGAAAGCATCGCCTTTGCCAACAAGACGGAAACCATCTTTGAAGGCCAAACGCTGAACCTGCCCATGTCCATTGCGCCTGCCGCCTCAGGAAAGGCTTACCTTACCTATAGCAGCAGCAACGCAAAGGTAGCCACGGTGGATGAAAGCGGCATCGTGACCGCGATCGCCAAGGGCAAGGCCACCATTACAGCCAACGGCGTCACCGCGGAAGGAAAAAAGCTAAAGGCCACCGTGACCGTTGCGGTAAGCCGGCCCGTGACTCAGGTATCGCTCAATAATACGGAAATGCAGCTTGCGGTGGGCAAGCGTGCCTCCCTGAAGGCGGCCGTCACCCCCTCGTCTGCCAGCGACAAGAGCGTAACGTTTGGTTCAAGCGATGAAAGCATCGCCACGGTCGATAAAAAGGGCAGCATCAGGGGCATTGCTCCGGGCTCCTGCGTGATCACCGCCGCCAGCCAAAGCAACCCGGAAATCTCCGCCGCTTTACACGTTACCGTGATACAGCCCGTCACCAAATTGACCCTGGACGCCGGCAATGCCACCATTTACGTCGGGCAGGCGCTTCCGCTGGCAGTGGGTTACGCGCCGGACAATGCCTCCATCAAGGCTGTCACCTTCAAGAGCAGCGCCGCAAAGTATGCTACGGTGGACGCAAACGGCATCGTCACAGGTATTGCCAGGGGCAAAGCCACCATTACCGCCACAGCTACCGACGGCAGCCGCACAAAGGTTTCCAAAAGCATCAGTGTGCTGCAGCAGCCCCAAGCTGTTGCCTTCAAAGAAATCCCCGCGGAGCTCCGCGTAGGCACACCCCAGAAGATCAGCGCCACCGTTTCTCCCAGCAACACCAGCGATAAAACGCTGATATGGACCTCCAGCAACGATTCCATCGCCACTGTGAGCAAAAGCGGAACCGTTACTCCCCTGTATCCCGGTCAGGTGACCATCACCGCTACGGCCAAGGATTTTCCCAGCGTATTGGCCAGCGCTGATTTCACTGTGGTGCAGCCCGCACAAAAAATTGAATTGAGCGAATCAAAGCTGAACATTCTTGTTCAGGAAACCGCCCAATTGTCCTACATCATCAGCCCCGACTACACCACGGATAAATCCGTTATCTGGTCAAGCAGCCGCCCCGAAGTGGCATCCGTGGATCAGAACGGCCTTGTTAGCGCCCACAAGCGCGGGACAGCCACCATTACGGTGGCCTGCCAGGATGGCAGCAAAAAATCCGACAAGGCCACAGTCAATGTGATCCAGCCGCTGTACGGCATGACGCTGGACAAGGATGAATTCCGGATAGGCCTGGGCGAAACAGGCACCCTCACCGCCGTTTTGGATCCTCTCGATGCCTCCAACAACAAGGTCCGCTGGTATTCCAACGATGCCAATATAGCCAGGGTTTCGGGCACCAGCATCAAAGGCAGCGTCACCGGCATCGCCTGGGGCGACGCACGGATCACGGCCGTCACCGATGAGGGCGAATACACGGATACGGCCATCGTGCATGTGGGTGATTACAACGAGGCACTGGATGTGGCAGTCCTGTCCCTGATCCCCAGGGAGGGCGGCGGATATACGCCTTTCATCCAGCTCAAAAACTGGAGCAACATGCATATCACCAGCGTCAGCTTTGTGATCCAGGGTATTGATATCAACAACAACCTGTTGTATATGGGCAACAATCATGCCTATGTCTACGGCCAATACCTGCAAGAGCTGGCCCCGGGCTGGACGACCGAGTCCATTGGGTTCCACTATGATTATCCGGGCAACTACAGTGGTATCGAAAAGGTGCGCGTTGCCATTACGGATTACACCACGAAGAACGGTGTGGAATGGCATATTTCCCTTTCGGACCGCGTTTGGGCGGAGTATCCCACGCCTGAGTTCCAGGCCGTCAACCCCGGTATTTGACCCCTGAATAACCCGCGGCCTGCCGGCAGAACCGGCAGGCTTGTTTTTGTTCTGACTTGCCGTATTTGCCAAAACAAGGTATACTAGGAAGAGTGCGGATCACCATATCCCGCAGTGTTGCGGCAGGAGGTATAACGTTATGAAGCTTTCCGTGTTCAGCCCCGTTTTGGCAAACAAATCCCTGGAGGAAGCCTGCAAATATCTTTCCGGCAGCGGTATCCGCTGGATGGAAATGGGCTGCGGCGGGTATCCTGGAAAAGCCCACTGCGATCCCGAGCAATTGCTCGGCAGCCCCGAAAAGCTGGAAGAATTTCAGGCCACGCTGAAAAAATACGAAATCTCGCTGCCGGCCCTGTCGGTGCACGGAAACCCCATCCACCCGGATAAGGCTGTCGCCGCCGGCTTTCAAAAAGACTTTGAAAACGCTGTGTTGCTGGCCCAAAAGCTTAACATCACCCGCATTGTCACCTTCAGCGGCTGCCCCGGCGGCAGCCCCCAGGACAATACGCCCAACTGGGTCACCTGCTCCTGGCCGGAGGATTACAAGAACATATTGGATTATCAGTGGAACCAGGTGCTAATCCCCTACTGGAAGAAAACTGCCGCGTGGGCTTTGGAGCACGGCATTGAGAAGATCGCCTTCGAAATGCATCCGGGCTTTTGCGTATACAACCCCGAAACGCTGCTTCGGCTGCGCCGGGCGGTAGGCCCCATCCTGGGTGCGAACCTGGACCCCAGCCACCTGTTCTGGCAGGGGATCGACCCGGTGGCGGCTATCCGCGCGCTTTCAGGCGCCATCCACTTTTTCCACGCCAAGGATACGAAGATCAACATATACAACACCGCCGCAAACGGCGTACTGGATGTGCGCCATTACGGCGATGAAGCCCAAAGGAGCTGGATTTTCCGCACCGTTGGCTATGGCCATGATTATGGTGTATGGAAGGATATTATCTCAAGCCTCCGCATGGCCGGGTATGATGATGTGATCTCCATCGAGCATGAGGACAGCCTCATGAGCCCGCTGGAAGGCCTGCAAAAGGCTATCGCATTCTTGAAGCAGGTGCTGATTTTTGAAGAGGCCGGCCCCATCTATTGGGCCTAAGGAGGAACATATGGCACGATTATTTGGAACGGACGGCGTGCGCGGGATCGCCAATGCCGACTTGACATGTGATATGGCTTTCAAGCTGGGCCAGGCTGGGGCGTTTGTGCTGGGCAGCAACGTCCACCGGCCCACGCTGCTGGTGGGGCGGGACACGCGCATCAGCGGCGAAATGCTGGAATCTGCGCTGGTGGCCGGCATCTGTTCGGTAGGCGCCAGGGCGGTCCTGGTGGATGTGCTTCCCACCCCCGGCATCGCCTATCTTACGCGTTATTATGGCGCGGATGCCGGCGTGGTGATCTCCGCTTCCCACAATACGGTGGAGTACAACGGCATCAAGTTTTTCGACCGCAACGGCTGCAAGCTTCCGGATGAAATCGAAGACCGCATCGAGTCCATCCTGGAAAAAGGCGACCCCGGCATGGTGTTGCCCACAGGCGTAAGAATCGGCCGCCGGGTGCGGCAGGTAAACGCCCAGCGCCGCTATATCGACTTCGTGAAGGAAACCACCAGCGAGCGGCTGGATGGACTGCATATCGTGGTGGACTGCGCCCAGGGCGCGGCATACCAGGTGGCCCCCCTGGCGCTGCGTGAACTGGGAGCCACCGTCTCCGTCTACTACCATGAGCCGGACGGCACCAACATCAATGAAAACTGCGGCTCCACCCATCCGGAAAGGCTTTGCGAACTGGTAAGGGAACTGGGGGCCGATATCGGCCTGGCCTTCGACGGGGATGCAGACAGGCTTATTGCCGTGGATGAGCGCGGGCAAATCGTCAACGGCGACCAGGTAATGTGCATTTGTGCCCTGCACATGAAGGAGCAGGGCCAGCTCAAAAACAATACGCTGGTCACTACCGTTATGAGCAACATGGGCTTGGATATCGCGCTGAAAAAGCACGGTGTCCAGAACGTGAAAACAAAGGTCGGCGACCGCTACGTGCTGGAAAAAATGCTGGCGGAAGGCTATTCCTTGGGCGGCGAGCAAAGCGGCCACGTGATCTTTCTGGATTACAACACCACCGGGGATGGGTTGATCACCGCCATCCAACTGCTGACCGTGATGGTAAAAACAAAGCAAAGCCTTGGCCGCCTGTCAAAAGCCATGCAGGTGCTGCCCCAATCCCAGTATGCCGCCAGCGTATCCGACAAGCGCAAGTATGATTTTGATAAGGATGCAGAAATCGTATCCGCCATCCGCGCCCTGGATAGCAAATATGAGGGCCGGGGGCGCGTGCTGGTAAGGGCCAGCGGAACGGAGCCCCTGGTTCGTGTCATGATCGAGGGCGAGGATCAATTCGAAATGGACGCGGACGTATACCGCCTCTCTGTATTGATCGAAAATAAATTGCAATAGTCCCTGTTGGACAGCAACACAAAAAGGCCGGCAGACAATCTGACCGGCCTTGCTTTGTATGGTATGCC